>NZ_QAIM01000660.1:0-9904 GCF_003061035.1 Acidovorax sp. HMWF018 | reverse complement strand
GCATGCAGACCTGGCGCAGCTGCATGTGCCGCTCAAGAAAGTGCTGCCCTTTGTGGAGGCGGCCGACTACCGCCCCGGCCGTGCGCTGGACGCTGCCGACCTCGCCGCGCAGTTGACGCCGCCGCCGGTGCAGCGCAGCCTGTTCTGAGCTGGAGAGGCCCGCATGCAGCGCCACACCATCACGCTGGACCACGCCACCGACTGGCCCGGTTTTCGTCAAGCGGCACGCGCCCTGGTGCAAGCCAACGTGCCTCCGCAGGCTGTGGACTGGCGCTGCCTGGCGGATGCCGCTGAAGACCTGTTCGCGCCCGAACCTGCAGTCAGCGACACCTGGCCCAGCGCAGCCCCCGATGCGCCGCCGCTGCGCGTGCCGCCCGACTTTGTGCACCTGTGCGAGCAGCTCATCCTGCACCGCGATCCGGGCCGCTTTGCGCTGATGTACCGCCTGCTGTGGCGCATGGCGCAGGGCGGCCATGAAGCCGACAGCGCGCGGCACGACCCGCTGGACGCCGACCGCATGTTGGCCCACCACATGGTCCGCAGCGTGCGGCGGGACATCCACAAGATGCACGCCTTTGTGCGCTTTCGGCCCGTGGTGGAACCCTATGGCCAGACCCTGCACATGGCCTGGTTCGAGCCCGACCACTACATCACCGTGGCCAACGCGGGCTTCTTCATCCGCCGCTTCACGCAAATGCGCTGGGCCATCCTCACGCCCGACGCCAGCGTGCGCTGGGACGGCCAGCAGCTACACACCGGCCCCGGCGCGCAGCGCAGCGACGCGCCGCCGCCCGATGCGGGCGAGGCGCTGTGGCTCACCTACTACCGCCACATCTTCAACCCCGCGCGGCTCAAGCTCACCATGATGAAAAAGGAAATGCCCACGCGCTACTGGCACAACCTGCCCGAGGCCACGCTCATCACCGAGCTGGCTCAAACCGCGCACGAGCGCAGCGCCAAGATGGTGGAGGCCGAGGCCACCGTACCGCGCAGGCGCATCGCGGGGACAACGGCACCCCGTGCGCGGCCCGCTGGTGGTGCCCCACTCAGTCCAGCGCTGCCTCGCGCATCACCCGGAACTGAGGGGCCGACACCGGCGGTGTCCAGCGCCACGGCAGCACCTGCGGCCGCCACAGGGCGCGCAGCACCGTGAGCCGCAGCACACGCTGTGCGCCGGGCCAGGCAGCACGCGCAGCGCGGTCCCAAAGCACCTCGGCCTGCGCGGCAATGTGCAGCAAGCCGCCCTCTTCATAGTCCACCACCAGCAGGCCTGCCAGCGGGTGCAGCGCAAGGTTGCCCAGGGTGTTGAAGAACTGGTTGCCAGGGTAGTCCGGCAGGCTCAGCACCACGCCGGCCTCCGTGTGCGCCACCTGCACAAAGCCCGGCTCACCGCCCCGGTGCGATACATCTACGCCTTCGCTGTGCCCGGCACCAGGGCGTGGCGCCGAGGCACTGGCAATGAACAGGGTGTCGGCACGCTGCACGCGCTCGATGGCGGCGGCGTCCAGTCCAGCGCCCAGCCACTGCACCGGGCCCGGAGCGGCCAGCGCAGCGCGCAGGCCTGGCTCCCGCGCCTGGATGTATTTGGGGCAGTTGCCAAAGCTCTGCACCACCTGCATGTCCAGGCCGCTATCGCCAAACGCTGCCACCCGCCCGTTCATGCGGTTGCGCCGCCGCGTGTGCGGCTCCAGCCCCAGCACGCCCACGGCCGCGTCTGGCGCCAGGTGTGCGAGCACTGGGTCCTTGGAATCCGGCGCGGTCGCGATCTGCATGCGCTGCGCATCGGGGGTGTGCACAAACCCAGGCGGTCCGGCAAGCATCGTGGCCCACGGCTGGCCTTGTTCATCCAACGTCCCCAGCAGCAAGGTGGGCAGCTTTTCAAACAGCTCACGGTGCTGGTCGGGCATGTGATCGCGCAGCACCATCGCACCCACGGCCGCCATGCGCTCGCGCACGCCCACGCGCGCCTGCAAGGCCTGCTCACCGGGGTGGAATGCCTCGGGCGGCACCGGCACCCCAACCGGTGCAGCGGGCACGGTGGCTGTCATGCCGCCACCTGCTCGGCAGTGGGCAGCTGGTCGGCCAGCACCGGGTAGCCCGGCAAGGCCTGCATGCGCGCCACCCAGGCCGCAATGCGCGGGTAGGCATCCAGCGGCAGCCCCGCCAGGTGGGCCTGCGAGGTGTAGCTGACCATGGCCACATCGGCCAGGCTGGGCGCTGCACCCCCCAGCAACCAGGCGCGCCCCTGCAGTTCGTCCTCCATGAAGGTGAGCAGGCGCTTGCCGGTGGCCTGCGCCACCTCGTTCACGGCACGGCCCGTCAACGTCGCAAAGCGCGGCCCCCCGATACCCGGCGCCAGAAAGCCCGCCGCCAGACTGAACCAGCGCTGCAGCTGCGCCTGCCCCACGGCGTCCTGCGGCAGCCAGGCACTGCCGGGGGCGTAGCGCTGCACCAGGTAAACCAGGATGCCGTTGCTGTCGCTCAGCACCTGGCCTGCGTCCACCAGCACGGGCACCTGGCCCAGCGGGTTGAGTGCCAGAAACTCCGCGCGCTGGTGTTCGCCGCGCAGCAGATTCACGTCAATCAGTTCATAGGGCAAGCCGAGCAGGGACAGCATCAGCTCCACGCGATGGCAATGGCCCGAGATGGGCATGCGGTACAGCTGGAGCGGGGTGGTGGGGAACATGGTGAAGCCTCGTCGGTGGGTGGGTGAAAAGATGGCTCGACGATATCTGTTGCAAGCTGCGATGTGAATAACCAATCACCGCTTTTCATAATTGCGACATCCGCAATAATGGGTTGCATGGACTATCTCGACACCCTGCGCTGTTTTGTGGCCGTGGCGGACGCTGGCGGCTTTGCCGTGGCGGGCCGGCGGCTGGGCTGCTCGGCCACGGCCGTCACACGTGCCATTGCGGCGCTGGAGGCGCGGCTGGGTGTGCTGCTGTTCCAGCGCAGCACGCGCATGGTGCGCTTGACCGAGGCGGGCGAGCGCTTTTTGCAAGACTGCCGCCCCATCCTGAACGACCTGCACGAGGCCGAGCAGGCAGCCAGCGGTGCACAGGCCGAGGCCCAGGGGCTGCTGTCCATCACGGCACCGCAGATGTTCGGCATCCAGCATGTGGCCCCCATCGTGCAGGGCTTCTTGCAGGCCCAGCCGCGTGTGCAGGTGCGCACGCTGTTCGTCAACCGACTGGTGCATTTGCTCGATGAAGGCATGGACGTGGCCATCCGCATCGCGCACCTGCCTGACTCCGGGCTCACTGCCGTGCAGGTCGGCGCGCTGCGCCGCCTGGTGGTGGCTTCTCCCGCCTACCTGGCGCAACACGGCAAGCCACGCCACCCGGCCGACCTGAGCAACCACCGGGCCATCGGCTTCGCCTTTGACGCACGCACGCCGTCGCCCTGGAAGTTTCGCGATGGCGCCACAGGCCAGCCGCAATTCACCTGGATCAGCAACAGCAACGAGGTGGACATCGCCGCCGCAGAGGCGGGCATCGGCTTGACCCGTTGCCTCGCCTACCAGGCCGCAGCCAGCCTGCGCGCAGGGCGCTTGCGCATCGTGCTGGCCGACCACGAACTGCCACCCGTGCCCGTGCACATCGTCTACCCCGCAGGCCGGCGGGCCCCGGCAAAGGTGCGCGCCTTTGTGGAATGGGCACGCGAGCGCCTGGCCAAGGAGCCGGTGCTGAACGGGCGCGGTCTGGGGCGCGGTAACGCCTTGTTGCCAATGACTTCGTAACCTGTCATCGCAACGCCTCCGAGCGCCGTTGCATAGCTAAGTCCGACGCTGTGTCGGGCGGTCATCCGATCTGAAAGGATTTCTCATGAACAAGCTCCTCGCTGCCCTGCTCGCCGGTTTCTTTGTGACCGCATCGTTTGCCCAAGCCCCTGCGGCCCCCGCAACGCCAGCAACCCCCGCGAAGGCCGCGGCGCCTGCGACCCCTGCCACATCGGCCATGCCTGCCACCCCAGCGACTCCAGCCACGCCCGCCACACCAGCGGTCAAAGCCGAAGCCAAGCCCGCAGTAACGCCAACCGCCACCGCGTCGGCCCCTGCAGAAAAGAAGGCAGAGAAGAAGGCGAAGGCCAAGAAGACTAAGGCAATGGCAGAGAAAAAAGCCGACGCTGCCAAGCCTGAAGCAGCCAAGTAAGTTCCAGGTCGACCACTACACAAAGCCCGCTCTGCGGGCTTTGTGTTTTTCCATCTCAGGGCTCAATGCTGTCGCTGTAACCCCCGCAGAAATGCGAGGACAAAAAATGCGATAGCAAGATCCAGCGCGCTGCGTTTCATATGCCGTGGGCACTCACCGCGGGACAGGCTCTGGCAAGCGCAGTGAGGCTGCGGTTGCATTCAGGATTTCGTTCGACAGCTCTTCATCGTCCACCGCGCGCGCCAGCACCATGGCGCCCACCAGATTCGCATAGTCGGCCAGCGCACGCTGGCGCTTCGCAGCCTTGGTACGGCCAGGCACCAAGGTGGCCAGTCCTTCCAGTTGGGCGCGCACGCCCTCGGTCACAGCATGGCGGACGGCCGGCCCCTGCCGCGCTGCATCACCGCCCAGAGCGGCCAGCAGACAACCCTGACCGGGTGCATCTCGGTGGTGGGGCGAAAGATAAGCCGCCTCGATAGCTGCCAAAGGGTCCTGCCCCTTATCCACAGCGTCACGCGCAATGGCTGCCCAGGCGGTCTGCAGCCGGTGCAAGGCCCTTGCGCTGGCCTGCGCCATCAGCTCGTCCTTGGACGCAAAGTGCCCATAGAACCCGCCATGCGTGAGCCCCGCGCTCTTCATGAGGTCGGCCACACCAATGCCATCGAAACCCTTTTCGCGGAACAACTGCGCGGCCGCATCAAGGATGCGCTCACGGTTTTCCGCCATCTGTTCCTTGCTGACCTTCATTGTCTATCTCTCCTCGGACTGCAAGCCCTGAAACTTAGTCTTGACATTTTAAATGATGATCATCATATAATTTAAACGTGACGATCATCATCTAAAACAGATTTCAGGAAACCCTATGACCACCACAGAGAACCATTCCTCTCGCCCCTCTCTGGGCACAGCCCTCATCACAGGCGCTTCGTCCGGCATTGGTGCCGTGTACGCAGACCGGCTGGCGCGCCGTGGTTACGATTTGATCCTGGTAGCGCGTGACGCCGCACGCCTGGCTGCACTCGCCCACCGTCTGGCGCAGGAGACCGGGGTGAAGACTGAGGTGCTGCAGGCGGACCTGACGGACCGCAGCGACCTGATCCGTGTGGAGCAGCGTCTGCACAGCGACGCCAGCATCACGCTGCTGCTCAACAACGCGGGCATTGCAGTGACAGGGACATTGCTGGACGCCGATATCGATGCCGTGGAACGCATGCTGGCGCTGAACGTGCTGGCACCCACCCGGCTCGCTGCGGCCGCAGCCAAGGGCTTTGCGACGCGGAGGGCAGGCACGCTGATCAACATTGCCTCCGTTTTGGCACTGCTGCCGGAGATGTTCAGCGGCACGTACAGCGGTACCAAGGCTTACCTGCTGAACCTCACCCGGTCCCTGCAGCAGGAGCTGGGGCCGATAGGCGTCCGCGTGCAGGCGGTGATGCCGGGTGCAACACGCACCGAGATCTGGGACCGCGCGGGTACACCCATCAGCCACCTGCCGCAAGACATGCTGATGGACGTGGACGCCATGGTGGATGCCGCGCTGGCCGGTCTGGATCAGGGCGAAGCGGTGACCATCCCCTCGCTGGAAGCGGTGCACGAGTGGAACGCGCTGGAAGACGCGCGCCGGGCGCTCGGGCCTTTTCTGTCGCTGCGTCAGCCAGCCCGACGCTACGCGGTCACCACCAGCGCCTGAGCCTTCCTGCACCACAACCGAGGTCTGACCATGCAAGCACTGATTTCTGCCTATGCCCGCTCCCCGTTCCACTTCGCCCGCAAGGGGGCGTTGGCCGATGTGCGGCCCGATGCCCTCGCCGCGCAGGTGGTCACGGGTCTGTTGAAACGCACCGGAATCGACCCTGCAACCCTGGAAGACGTGATTGCCGGCTGCGCGTACCCGGAGGCAGCACAAGGCAACAACATCGCGCGCATCGTGTCGCTGCTGGCGGGCCTGCCACACGAAGTGGGCGGCATGACGGTGAACCGCTTTTGCGGATCGTCCATGTCCGCTATTCACATCGCCGCCGCACAGATTGAGGCAGGCCTGGGCGAAGCCTTTCTGTGCATTGGCGTCGAGTCCATGACCATGGTTCCGCAGGGGGGCTTCAACTTCTCGGCCCACCCCACGTTGTACGAGCACAGCGATGCGTACATCGGCATGGGAGAGACGGCCGAGAACGTGGCCCACCGATACGGGGTGAGCCGCGCTGATCAGGAATCGCTGGCCGTATCGTCACACCACAAGGCTGCGGCAGCGCGCGAGGGCGGTCTGCTGCAGGCTGAACTCGTACCTATTGCCCTGGCGTCGGGCGAACTGGTGACTCAGGACGGCTGCATCCGCCCCAGCACCACGCTGGAGGCACTGGCGGCGCTGCGACCCGCATTCCGCGCAGATGGTGTGGTGACCGCTGGAACCTCGTCGCCCCTGACCGATGGCGCAGTGGCTGTCTTGGTGACGACCGACGCATATGCAGCGCGGCACGGACTGGCCCCGCTGGCCCGCATCCGCGCAATGGCCACTGCGGGCGTAGATCCTGCATACATGGGCATGGGTCCCGTACCCGCCACACGCAAGGCACTGGCCCGCGCGAAGCTGTCGGTCAGCGATCTGGATGTCGTGGAGATCAATGAAGCGTTTGGATCGCAAGCCCTGGCGTGCATCCGCGAACTGGGCCTGCGCGAAGACACCGTCAATCTGGATGGGGGTGGGCTGTCCATCGGCCACCCGCTGGGCGCCACCGGTGCGCGCATCACGGGCAAGGCCGCTGCGCTGCTGCAGCGCGAGAAGGGCCGCTATGCGCTGGCCACACAGTGCATTGGTGGCGGCCAGGGCATTGCGACGGTGCTGGAGGCCCTATAAGCAGCAGAGGCAAATCAGAGGCCCGCGCAGCGGCCTCTGGAATGACTATCAGTGGTGGTGGCCATGCGCACCATGCACATGGCGGTGCGCAACTTCTTCGGGGCTGGCAGCGCGCACTTCAGTGACCTTGCAGCTGAAGGTCAACGCCTGGCCTGCCAGCGGGTGGTTGCCGTCCAGGTGCACTTCGGGGCCCTTGATCTTGACCACGTTGAACACGGCGGGCTGGCCGTCGTTGCCCACGCCTTGCAGCTGGCCGCCGACCTTCACGCCGGGCGGGAACTCGCTTTTGGGAATGGTGCGCACCAGGCTTTCATCGCGCGCGCCAAAGGCGTCTTCCACCGCCAGCTGCAGCGTGGTGCTGAAGCCCACGGCCTGGCCATCGAGTGCGGCCTCGACCTTGGGGAAGATGTTTTCGTAGCCACCGTGCAGGTACGACAGGTGCCCCGCATCCAGCGGCTTGCCCTGGGGCGTGGTGACCTTGTAGGTGATGGTGACGGCGGAGTCTTTGGTGATGGTGGTGGCCATGGTGGTGCTTGCGCTTTCAGGCGGTGAAGAATCGACGCGGGGCTGGCAGGGGTATGCCACCAGCCGCCGCGCGGGTCAGAAAGAAACCCTGGATTGTCCACGAGGCGCCGCACGGCCGCCGCAGCGCCCCGTGAAAGCTTGGCAGGGCCTGTTGAACAACCCTATGCGCCCGCCGGGGTCTCAGCCGGGCGCTCTTCCTCGGTCTGGCCGGGGTAGCGCGCAAAACGCCGCGCCTCGGTGCCGTGCACCGGGTCCTGGTCGGGCCAGGGCCAGCCGCCGAACTGGGTGCGGCGGTAGTCGTTCATGGCCTGCATGATCTCGGCCTGTGTGTTCATCACAAACGGGCCGTACTGCGCCACGGGCTCGGCGATGGGCTGGCCTTGCAGCAGCAGGCATTCCAGCGGCGTGGCGCCGGTGTTGGTCAGCTGCCAGTCCTGCCCGGCCACCAGCTCCAGCGCGGCGTGCTGGCCCACGTCCTGCGGGCCCACGCGCAGGCTGTCGCCCACAAAGAAGTACAGCATGCGGCGCGTGCCCTGGCCGCGCGCGGCGGGCAGCGTCCACTGCGCGCCAGGGTCCATGCGCAGCGTCCAGATGGCCACATCGCCCTCGGGCTGCGAAGCCCAGGACTCGGGTGGCGGCGCCAGCGGCGCGGGCGCGCCGGGCAGAGCGCCCGCCACCACCGTCACCGTGGTGGCACGGCCTGCGTCGTCGTGGTGGACCATGCGCGGAATGCGCTCGTTCCACAGCATGGTGAAGTGCGGCTCCACCATCTTGTTCTTCGCGGGCAGGTTCAGCCAGATCTGGAACAGCTCCAGTGGGTTGGGCTCGGTGGCGTTGAGCAGCGGGAACATCTCCGAATGCACGATGCCCTTGCCCGCCGTGACCCACTGCACATCGCCCCCGCCAAAGCGCGCGGCGGCGCCCAGCGAGTCGGAATGGTCGATGAGGCCCTTGCGCACGAGGGTCACGGTTTCAAAGCCCCGGTGCGGGTGGCCCGGAAAGCCGGGCACGGTGTCGCCGTGGTACATGCTCCAGCCGTCCTTGCGGCTGAAGTCGCTGCCGATCTGGCGGCCCTCCAGCGACACGGCGGGCGCAAACGCGCCGTTGCCTGCGGGGTAGGCGTCGTCATGATGGGCGCAGAACAGGAACGGGTCCATCGTGGGCCACAGCGGACCCAGCGCCTGGGCCTGCACGACGGGCAGGCTGGCGGCAGACGAAGACACGGTGGGGGAGGACGACATCAAGGACTCCTTGGGTTTGCGCCACCGGCTATCGGGCAGCACGCCTGCCAAAGATAAGGCCAGCGGCCGCTTTCAGAAGTGCGCTGGGTGGAACAGTGCGGTGCGGCATACAGGACAGTGCCGCACAGCGTGCGCACACAGCTTCGCCACCATTTCAAGCCAAAATGACTGCATGCGCCAGTGGAATATGCCCGTTCAGCTATCAATTAAATAGCACCCTATCTCCTCACACGGCACCCGCGTGGGAAGGCGCGGCGGCGGACGGCTGCGGTGCCGGGCGCAACACGAAACCACCCAGCACGGCGGCCACCAGCGAGCACAAGGCCGACACCCAGAACGCCAGCTGGTAGCCCGCATTGAGCGCCTGCTGCACGCTGGCCCCGGCCTGACGCAGATGGTCGGTGCGCGCATCGGCCAGGCTGGCCAGGATGGCGAGGCCCAGCGCGCCGCCCATCATGAACGCGGTGTTCACCACCCCCGAGGCCAGCCCCGAGTCTTCGGGCTTCACATCGCCCATGGCGGCCAGCAGCAGCGGGTTGAGCGCAATGCCGGCACCCACGCCCAGCAGCAGCATGCCGGGCAGCACGTGGACCACAAACCGCCCCTCGGTGGGCGCCAGCGCAAACAGGGCCAGGCCCACCGCCGCCAGCAGCAGCCCCCAGCCCAGCGTGCGGCGGATGCCAAAACGCATCACCACCCAGGCCGACAGCCCCAGCGAGCAGCCCGCCATGATGAGGTTGGACGGCAGGAACGCCAGGCCCACCTGCATGGCGTCGTAGCCCAGCACCAGCTGCATGTACAGCGCCGACAGAAAGAACCACGCAAACATCGACGCCGCCCACAGCACGCCCACCACGTTGGAGATGGCTAGGTTGCGCAGCCGCAGCAGCGGCAGGGGCACCAGCGGCGCAGCCACATGCGACTCGATGAACAAAAACGCCGCCAGCAGTGCCGCCGCAGCCCCCAGCAGCCCCAGCGACTGCAGCGAGGTCCAGCCCGCAGCGTTGCCGTTGACGATGGCGTACACCGCCAGCATCAGCGACGCGGTGATGGTGACGGCGCCCGCCACGTCCAGCCGTTGCCCGTGGGCCTGCCCCTTGCCGCCCGGCAGCAGCGCCAGGCAGGCCAGG
>NZ_QAIM01000012.1:0-1194 GCF_003061035.1 Acidovorax sp. HMWF018 | reverse complement strand
CTAGGGAAATCCTGCAAAACCTCCCCCGATGTTTGGTAGTTGTCAGCCGGCCGTGGCATGCTTATCGGCCATGAAACAAAGCAGCCTTGGTCTGGACTTGAGCATCAAAAGAACCCGCAAGCAGGAACTGCTGGCCCAGATGGAACGGGTGGTTCCCTGGGCTGCATTGGTCGATCTCATCGCCCCGTATTACCCCGAAGGCAAGAACGGTCGCCCACCCTTTGCACTGGAGACCATGCTGCGCATCCACTGCATGCAGCAGTGGTTCACCTTGTCGGATCTGGCGATGGAAGAAGCCTTCTTTGACACCCCGATCTACCGGGAGTTTGCAGGGCTTGATGCCCATGGGCGAATGCCTGACGAGAGCACCATCTTGCGCTTTCGCCACCGGCTGGAAAGGCACAAACTGGCCGATCAGATTCTGGCCACCGTCAATGAACTTCTGGCAGCCCAGGGCCTGCTGCTCAAGGCGGGCACTGCCGTGGACGCCACCTTGATCGCGGCGCCGAGCTCGACCAAGAACAAGGACAAAATGCGCGATCCAGAGATGCACTCAAGCCAAAAGGGCAACGAGTGGCACTTTGGCATGAAGGCTCACATTGGCGTGGACGCGGACTCTGGGCTGGTGCACACCGTCATCGGTACCTCGGGCAACGTGTCTGATGTGGTGGAAGGCAACAGCTTGCTCCATGGTGAGGAGAAAGACGTCTTTGGTGATGCTGGCTACCAAGGCGCGCAAAAGCGCCCGGATGCCAGGAAAGATGTCACTTGGCATGTGGCGATGCGCCCGGGCAAGCGCAAAGAGCTGGACAAGGAAAACAACCCCATTGACGCGCTGATCGACCAAGTGGAGAAGATCAAGGCCAGCATCCGTGCCAAGGTGGAGCACCCCTTCAGGGTGATCAAACGGCAGTTTGGCTATACCAAGGTGCGCTACCGTGGGCTCAAGAAGAACACGCTGCAGCTCAAGACACTGTTTGCGCTATCGAACCTGTGGATGGTGCGCCACCAATTGCTGGCGGCGCAGGGATGAGTGCGCCTGCAAACAGGCAAGAGGCCGCAAAAGCGGCGCGAATGACCCGAAAGGGCGTGAAAAATGGCGCAAAGATGCGAGAAAACGGCCGCAATTGCATCATCTGAAAAACATCGACCCTGTAGCACTTACGAGTCCGAGTTGTTCAGGACATCCCTAGC
>NZ_QAIM01000135.1:0-9856 GCF_003061035.1 Acidovorax sp. HMWF018 | reverse complement strand
GCTGAAATTCTCAGCAGGTCAGTGGAACACCCTGGTCAATATTGGATTGGCACTTTGCGGTTTAGCTGGTCAAGATTGCATCGGCACCAACACTCAGCCTCGAATATCTCTACCGGCGCCAGCCTGAGCAGCTCCTGCGCCTGAGCCATAGTCCCCGCAAGCCACTGATCCACATCGCCCGCCTCGATCGGGATCACTGAGCGCTTGTCCTGCTGGTCCGGCCCCAGCTTCGGATCTGGCTTGTGCATGCGTCCCATGAGCGGATGTGCGTCAGCATTGATCGTTAGCATGGTGTAACTCTCGATTTCCTCACCGGTCGCTGGATCCACCCAGACATTCCACAACCCGGCCAGGCCCTAGGGCGTCCCATCGGCCCGTTTGAACCGCCACCACACGTTCTTGCCGGTTTCCCAGCACGGCTCATCGAATGACTCGGCTGGGATGATGCAGCGCTGCCCCCGCGCCCACGGCAGCTTGTAGCTCGCCTTGGCCGCCAACTCTTCAGATCGCGCGTTGTTGGTCTGGTACTTGAGCTTCGCCTCCTTGGCAAACCAGGGGATCAGGCCCCATTGACCAGCAGCAAGCTCCCGGCTGTAGCCTGAGTCCCCTCGTTTGCGACGGATGAATGGCCCAGTGCTTTGCGGGAAAAGGACCTCATTCCACCAGCGGTTGGGGTTGGCACGACCAATCGCCCACTCGCGCTCGATGGCGGCCTCAGTGGGGGATACGTAGCGGTTGCACATTTTTCTATGCTACTACCCGCTGTTTCCTTGCACATCGGTTTTCTGGGGGAACTATGTGAAGCAGTCTTCGCGGAAGCAACCAGAGACTGTTCTCAGTCGCCTCAAGCCGCCGTAGAGTTGTCAAGGGCTGCTTCGCAGCGTGAGCAGTCGGTCGCTAGTGGACGCCAAGTTCACGGTGTCGGCGGCAATTCGGTCATTGAGCCACCCTGACCCGTAGATCAGCGAACGCCAGCGGTGCGTCGGAAGCAGACCTCCTCAATCGACGTACCAGCTAGGCCGCGCAGCATGAGCTGCATGAGATTCGGGGGCACCGTTGAGGTCTTTGCTTGCGGCGCGGCCTCCAACGCAGTTGACCGGCCGGGGGGCGGAGACGCCGCGTCCCCTCCAAGCTCGCCCCAGGCGAACACAAAAGCACCTTCAGGGCCGCTCCCGGTCCCTCCTTGAAGTTGTGAGACTCCATGCTAAGTCCCGATACCTCTTGCCAAGGCGCGCAAGCTTTCGATAAGGGGGTTTGCGGCAGGTATCCCTAGTATTCCTTACGGACTTCCTGTAGCGTCGGCAAGGCAGCTGCAGGGGGTCCACCAAGGAGGCGCCGGCCGGCGCTGAGCGACAAATCCACGGCACAGCCTGGAACACTACTGGAGACAAACCATGAGCAACACGACGGAAATGGCATCGGAACCTGGAGTCGGAAGCCGCAAGCTGTTCGAGAACGACAAGATCATCGTCTGGGACTTCGTTCTTCCCGTAGGCGCGGAGACACCCGTCCACACCCATGTCCGCTCCTACATGTGGTTCGCGGTGCAAGGCGCGCCGCTGCAGATCTACGACGAACATGGCAACGATGTGGGCCTGTTTCCGGTGCCGACGAACGGGATCTTCGAGCTCAAGGTCCAGGACGGGACCATCGAGGTCATGTCCGAGATCGGCAAGGGCGTGAAGGTGCCGGCCAAGCACAAGGCCAAGAACGTCGGCACGGAAGACTACCGCGAGATCCTGGTCGAGTGGAAATAGGCCGCCGGTGGGGACCGTTCGCCGCTGGTCAGCCTGGCCGGCGGCGAGGCGGGAGGGCTTCAGTTCACATGACCTCGAGGATCTTCCGGTACCTGCTCGGGGCGAACCCCTGTACGCCGGAGAAGAAGCGCGTGAAGTTGCCCGCGGTATCGAAGCCGAGGTCGAAGGCGATGTCCTGAAGCTTGACGTCACGCTGCGTGAGGCTGCGCAGGCCCGATTCCATCTTGAGCATGCTCAGGAATATGGCCGGCGACATCCCGGTCGACTTCTTGAACAGCCGAAAGAACTGGGGCCGCGACAGCCCGGCCGTCGACGCCATCGCTTCCGGACTGGTACTCGCATCGCCGGCGCTCAGCATGTGTTCGACGAGTCTCCTGATGCGCGCGTCGAAGTCAAGTTCGCCATGCTCGCCCGCAAAATGAAGCAGGTTGCGAGGGGGCGAGATCGTCAGGACCTCGCAGAAGACCGCAGCAATCAGAGCCTCAATCTCGCGCGTGCTCGGCGGAACGTGCTGGGTCAAGGCATCGACCACGTCGTCCCGTGTCCGGGCCAGCCGCAGCGTCAAGGTCTCGACCGGCCGCGCGAAGAACTTCGGGTGCGCGCTGTGCGCGAAGCGTCGGTCCAGCTCCTTCAGCCATTGCGGCTGGAGGTAGAACGCGAGCAGGACGGTGTTCTCCTTCGTCTCGCGGTGGTTGTAGAAGTGCGGCTCCCAGGCGTTGATCATCAGCGCGCTCTGCGCCGTGACCGGATACTCCCTGCCGTTGATTCCGAACTGGATGTCGGCTCCGCCGATCTTGAAGACGATGTGGCAGTCCCGGTGCGCGTGCAGCACCATCGAGTGGTCGAGGCGGACGAGCACGACCCGTCCGAAGGGGCCGTGGATGATGCGTAGCGGGTCGGACATCAGAACTCCTTCAAGCGAGCCCGGCCTACGCGGCAAGCTGCTCTTGCGAGCGCTGGGCGGCCTGCTCCACGGCCTGCAAGGATTCGGCGCCATCGGCCAGGAAGAAGCGCGCGACCATCTCCTTGGTGATTTCGAGCGCCCTCTTCAGGCTGATGTCAATGTGCTCCGAAAGCACTCGAAGCGCCTCCTCCGTCTTGCGCTGCGCGATCAGGTCGATCACTTCCAGGTGGGCGTCGAAGGCCTGCAGGTTCCACGACGACAGTTGTTCGATGTCGACGTGGCGCGCCACGTGGGTGCGTCGCGTGACGATGTCGATGAAGGAGGTGAGCTCCTTGTTCTGGGACAGGGCCACGAGGCGGCGGTGGAACTCCTCGTCCGCCAGCACCAGGTCGGCAGTGGCCAGCTGGTCGCAGCGCCGCATCACATCCACCCAGTACGCCTTCACCGCCGCGATTTCCTCGTCCGGGGCGCGCTGGATGGCCAAGAGAACAGCCCGCCGCTCCAGCGCGATGCGGACCTGATAAAGGTCGAACACCTCGTTGACGCTGATGGACTTGCGGTAAAAGCCCTTGTTCATCACGAATTCGAGCAGCCCCTCGGCCACCAACCGGTTCAGGGCTTCCCGCAGCGTTGCGCGAGCGACGCCGAGTTGCTCGCCGAGTTGTTTTTCGTTGATCCGCGCGCCCGGCTTGAACTCATATCGCATCGCCCGGTCGCGCAGCTCGAGGTACAGGCGCTCGACGTTGCTCTCGTCGCGCGGTACGGAGGGCTTGGCGGATGCCTTGCGGGGGGACTTGGTGGCCTTCATGGTGCGCGACAGCTTTCATGGTTCACTGGTACGCACGGCCGGCCGACCGGCAAGTGTCGTCACTTGTGAAAACACCAGGTTATACGGATATCGATTGCAGCCCTCAACCTGGTAGTTTCCCTAGCTTCCGGCAAGCAGGAAATGTAAGATTCTTCGTGGCCTTATAGCGTTCGACACAAGTGTCGGCACTTTGTTCGAAACCACTTCCAAGCTCGCCATGCCAAACCGCACAGTCAGCCTCGACGACAAGTACACGCTCCGCCAGGGCCGGGTCTTCATCACCGGAACGCAAGCCCTCGTGCGCCTGCCGATGACGCAGCACATGCGTGATCAGGCGGAGGGGCTGAGTACGGCCGGCTACGTCACCGGCTATCGCGGGTCGCCGTTGGGCACGCTCGACGAGCAGCTCGGCAAGGCGTCCAAGGCACTCGCTGTCCACGACGTCGTGTTCGTCCCCGGTGTCAACGAAGACCTCGCTGCCACCGCTGTCTGGGGATCGCAGCAGGCCGAGGCGGCCGGGGAGGGAAAGTACGACGGCGTCTTTGCCATGTGGTACGGGAAGGGCCCGGGCGTCGACCGCACCGGGGACGCCTTCAGGCATGGCAATCTCGCGGGCTCATCCAAACATGGTGGCGTCCTGGTCCTCATGGGCGACGATCACACCTGCGAATCATCGACAACCTGCCACCAGAGCGAGTTCGCGATGGTGGACGCCATGATTCCCGTCCTGAGTCCCGCCGGCGTGCAGGAAATCCTGGACTTCGGTCTGATCGGCTGGGCCCTGTCGCGCTACAGCGGGTGCTGGGTCGGCATTAAGTGCGTCAAGGACACCGTGGAAGCGACGGCCTCCATCGACGTTGACGTCGACCGGGTCCGCATCGTCCCGCCCCAAGGCGTGGAATTGCCCACGGACGGCCTGAACCTTCGCCAGCCGGATACGCCACACGCCCAGGAGGCGAGGTTGCACCGCCACAAGTTGGACGCCGTGAAGGCATTTGCCCGCGCCAACGCCATCGACCGAGTGGTCGTGGATGGAGACCGGGCGATGCTGGGCATCATCACGCACGGGAAGAGCTACCTCGACGTGCTGCAGGCCCTGCACGACCTGGACCTCACGGAGGAGCAGGCAGGCGAGCTCGGGCTCCGCATCTACAAGGTCGGCATGACCTGGCCCCTGGAACCCGCGGGCGCCGCGCGTTTTGCCGACGGCCTCCAGAAGGTCATGGTCGTGGAGGAAAAGCGCAGCCTCCTGGAGTCCCAGCTCAAGGAGCAGCTCTACGGAAAGGCCGCTGCGCCCGCGGTCATCGGCAAGCTCGACGAGGACGGCCGGAGCCTCTTCCAGCCGGAGATGGCGCTCGATTCCAACCAGATTGCCATTGCCATCGGAGAGCGGCTCCTGCAGCTCCATGGGCACGGCCTCGAAGCTTTGCGCCGGCGCCTCGACGAGATCCGCGCCATGCGCGCTCCCAAGGGCGTGATCGACATCCTGTCGCGCAGCTTCTACTTCTGCAGCGGCTGCCCGCACAACTCGTCCACCGTGCTGCCGGAGGGAAGCAAGGCCTATGCAGGTATCGGATGCAGCTGGATGGCCCAGGCGATGGACCGTTCCACCACCGGCTACACGCAGATGGGCGCCGAGGGCATGTCCTGGGTCGGTGAAGCTCCGTTCTCGCAGCGGAAGCACATGTTCCAGAACATCGGCGACGGAACGTACTTCCACTCGGGGCTGCTGGCCATCCGCGCGGCGGTCGCGGCGAAGACCAACATCACCTACAAGATCCTGTTCAACGACGCGGTGGCCATGACGGGAGGCCAGCGGCACGACGGCATCCTGGACGTTCCCACCATCGCGCACCAGGTCCACGCCGAGGGAGTCAAGCGCATCGTGGTTGTGAGCGACGAGCCGGGAAAGTACCCCGCCGACATCCACTGGCCTCCGGGCCTGACAGTTCACCACCGGGACGAGATCAACGCGATCCAGAAGGAGCTGCGGGAGATCGAGGGAACGACCGCGCTGATCTACGACCAGACCTGCGCCGCGGAGAAGCGTCGCCGGCGCAAGCGCGGCCAGTTCCCGGATCCCGCCAAGCGCCTGCTGATCAACGACCTGGTGTGCGAAGGGTGCGGCGACTGCGGCGCGAAATCCAACTGCGTCTCGCTGCAGCCGCTGGAGACGGAGCTGGGTCGCAAGCGGACCATCGACCAGTCATCCTGCAACAAGGACTACTCCTGCGTGAAGGGCTTCTGTCCCAGCTTCGTCACGGTGCTGGGCGGCACGCTGCGCAAGCCCGCACGCGCCGGCGACGCGGGCGACCTTTTCCTGGCGCTCCCGCAGCCGGAACTGCCGTCCCTCGATGCAGGCGTGTACAGCATCCTCGTCACGGGCATGGGTGGCACGGGCGTGGTCACGATCGGGGCGATCCTTGGAATGGCTGCCCACCTGCAGGGACTGGGCTGCGGCATCCTGGACATGGCAGGTCTCGCCCAGAAGGGCGGTTCGGTCTGGAGCCACCTGCGCTTCGGCAGGTCGCCCGAGGCCATCAAGACCATCCGCATCGCCGCCGGTGGAGCGGACCTGGTGCTCGGCTGCGACATGATCGTTGCCGGCAATTCGAAGACGCTGGCCGCTGCCCGCAAGGGACGCACTCGCATGGTCGTCAACACCCAGGAGACGATGCCGGGTGAGTTCTCCCGCAATGCGGACATGCAGTACCCGCGCGGCAGCCTCCAGCGCAACATCGTGGACGCGGTTGGCGCGGACAGCGCGGACTTCGTGGAAGCCGGGCGCATCGCCACCGCGCTGCTCGGGGACAGCATTGCCGCCAACATGTTCATGCTGGGCTTCGCCTACCAGCGGGGCCTGATCCCCGTCACCGCCGACGCGATAGAGCAGGCCATCGAGCTCAATGGCGCCCAGCAGCAGATGAACCGCGACGCCTTCCTGTGGGGCCGCCGCACGGTCGTGGACCCGGATGCGGTCGGGCGCATGTTGTCGACGCTGCAGGCCTCGCAGCGCGCAAGCCTCTCGCCCGCGGTCATCGAGAACCTGGATGAGGCCATCGCCTGGCGCAAACGCTTCCTGGTGGACTACCAGAACGAGGCCTATGCCAGGCAGTACGCCGACTTCGTGGAACATGTCCGCTCCGTCGAGCGCAGCAGCTTCCCGGGGCGCAGCGACCTCACACGCGCCGTGGCCAAGTACTGCTTCAAGCTCATGGCGATAAAGGACGAATACGAGGTGGCTCGCCTCTACACCGAGACGGGCTTCCTGCAGCGCGTGGAGCGCCAGTTCGAGGGCGACTTCAAGCTGGTGTTCAACCTGGCGCCGCCCATCCTGTCGCAGCGGGACTCCGTGACGGGCGAGCCGCGCAAGCGCGAGTTCGGGCAATGGATCCTCCCGGCGTTCCGGCTCCTGGCAGGACTCCGGTTCCTGCGAGGCACGGCGTTCGACGTCTTTGGCCGCACGCAGGAGCGCCGCATGGAGCGGGCGCTGATTGCGCAATACAAGTCCAACATCGAGCAGGCGCTGGCGGTGATTGCCGGCACGCGGGATGCGGGTCACTACGAAGCGGCAGTCAAGCTGGCGGAACTGCCGGAATCCATCCGCGGCTACGGACACGTACGCGCACGCAGCGTCGAGGCCGCCCGTCAGCAGGAGAAGCCCCTGCTCGAAGCACTCCAGCGCCGGGTGATCGCGTTGAAGAAGGCCGCCTGACGCGACGGGAGGCGGCCGGCGCCGCGCGCCGGCCGTGCCGTCAGCGCGTGGCCGCCTGGTGGCGCAGGGTGCAGTCCCAGGCCAGTTCGGCGAGCGAGGCCGCCTTGCGTCCGGTCTCCACCGCATCCGCCACGGCCGCCGTGCCGTCCGCCGCGCGTTAGGCGATGCCGTGCAGGATGGCGGCCATGCGGAACAGGGTAATAGTCCGTCGAAGGCCGTTATTGACGACCTGCGATTTTCAAACATCGACGAGATGTCGAAGCAGACTGAATGCCACGCGCCAGCTCTGCCCGTCGCAATCTAGAGTGGACGTCTGCTGATTGATGCGCCTGATCAGTCCGATGCGATGCTGCAGATTGCGATCGATGAAGCTCACGCGCTGACCCTACGCGGAAGTCCTCGCGCCGACCGACCTCGGGCGGCGGTGCGAGTTCGGAGGCCTCATGCACCGTGTCGCCCGCGTTTGCCGTGGCGGCAACCTCCACCGAGATCGCCGCGTAGGGCAAGCTCACGTGGCGCCCGCTCGCTTGATCCTGCACCGTCACGCGATCGTGCTTGACCGACACCACGCGCGGCGCACGCTGCTTGCCGTCGTCCCAGTTGAAGTACTGCACCTGCTGGCCCAGATGCAAGTGGCTTCGGGCCTGCACGATGCGCCGCGGATCGGCAAGCAACTGCTCGATGACCCAACTGAGCTGGTACAGCTCGGCGCTGGTGGCCATCGGCAAGTCCTTCAGAGTCAGGTGCAGGCGCATGGACATCCGCATGACTGCGGTGGGTGCACGACGGTGCGCCGTGGCAGGTGGGTGGGCAATTCGCCCGCAGCGGCGGAGGCGGCGTCCTTCGCGCGCCGCTTGTGCCGTTCGCGCTGCAAATCGACCACGTTGCCAAGGCTCTCGTCGACGTGTGGCTGTACAGGAGACGATGGCCGTCGTGGAAAGTACGCCCTGAATCAAGTGCTTTTTAGCCGCCGGTAACAGCCACCATGTAACCAAAGCATGAGTTTTGCTGTGCTGGACGTTGCTGGACTTTGACCAGAAGAGCTGCCGCTGGCGGCGAAAGATTGGATATTTGGCATGCCGATTGCAGCCATCAGAACAGCCATCCAGCGCACTTTTCCGCTCGACTGGCACCAGTGGTGCTACCGGAGATAAAAATCGCTCAAAACGCGTTCTTACTATCGCGGAAAGTAGCCAAATCGACCGTCAAGACGTGGTCTGGCGCGTCGGCTGTGACTGGACCACGCGCACGGTGCACATCACAGACGACGGTATTTTCAACAAGGGTCAAGAACTCCACTTTTCAGGGGCAACCTCACCCTCGCTGAACAGCAGCAGCCAGCAGCTCAGTTCTCGACGCACAGCAGAAGATCACGCTTGCATCTTGAGCCGCCGGTAAGTAGCGGCGGGCTGCCGTTCGCGGCCTAACCGTCACCTCAGGGCGTCTTACAGATAACCGTCATCCGAGTGCCCGCAGTTTTACCAAGCCAAGGGCAAGTATCAGGTGAACAGCTGACACTGGCGGTGCGCAGAATTACAGCGGTGTCTCGAGGGTCTGGTGCCGTAGATTGCGACCAGGAATTTCCGAACCTGACTGAACTCGATATGGGAGGATAGCGCGGCCTCGGCACTACCTGAGCCGGAGACGATGTACGAGTTCGGCGGGCGGCGAAGCAAACCGAGGCAACTTATCTATTAAAGATCGTGATGGCGTACAACACTCGGTAGACGCCATCGATTCACAGCTTCGCAAGATCGAAGGGCAGAGCCTTGGGTATAAAGTGGCTCGTTTCTTCGATCTTTTGGGGCGGTGATTTATGCGACCTGCAGTGCCGGATAGTCTGTATAGCCCTTGGCGCCACCTGCGTAGAACGTGTTGGAGTCAGGCGCGTTCAGCGGTGCCTTGGCTCTGATGCGTGCGGGCAGGTCCGGATTAGCCAGGAAGGCGGTGCCAAAGGCCACAGCGTCAAGCTTACCTTCGGCAATGGCTGCCTCTGCCTCATCAGCGCTGTAACCCATATTGCCCACCAACACACCCTTGAACTTTTCACGCGCTACGGGCATGACATCGGCCTTCTGCACGCCGAAGAAATCGGCGCGCATCACGTGCAGGTAGGCCAGCTTGAAGGCATTGAGCCTATCGGCCAGGAAGCCGATGAGGGCCAGGGGGTCGCTGTCCTTCATGCTGTTGAAGCTGTTGAGGGGCGACAGGCGCAGACCCACACGTTCGGAACCGATCGCCTGGGTCACGGCAGTGAGTACCTCGAACAGCAAACGTGCACGGTTTTCCAGCGATCCGCCGTAGGCATCGGTGCGCTGGTTGGGCGTGTCGCGCAGGAACTGGTCAATCAGGTAGCCGTTGGCGCCATGCACTTCCACGCCATCAAAGCCGGCGGCAATGGCGTTGCGCGCACCTTGAGCAAACGCAGCCACGATGCCGGGAATCTCTTGGGCGGTCAGGGGGTGAGGCACCGCGTGCGGCACCTTGCCTTGGGGCGTGTGAATCTCACCCTCAATGGCGGTGGCGCTGCTGGAGACAATGGGGGCGCCATCGGCAGCGCCAGGGTAGGCTGCGCGGCCAGCGTGCCAGATCTGCATGAAGATGCGTCCGCCCTTGGCGTGCACCGCGTCGGTCACCTTCCTCCAGGCTGCAATCTGCGCGTCGTTGTAGAT
>NZ_QAIM01000659.1:0-5337 GCF_003061035.1 Acidovorax sp. HMWF018 | reverse complement strand
CTGCGGCTGTGCGGCAGCGGTCGAGGTGGTTGCGGGAGCGGCGGCAGGCCGCAAGGGAGCAGGACGCATGGTGAGAACCTCCATCGGTTGCAGGGCTCCGGCCACACAGCGCAACCGGATGGAGGCAGTCTCAGAAAACGAAGCTCTCTAGCTCAGGGTCGTTTTGCGTGGCCTTCAAAACGACCCTTCTCAAGCGGCGCAAGCTGTGCTAGGCGGCGATAGCCGCCGCGCATCAGCGCATCGCCGCGATGCACCAAGCGGCGCACCTTGGAGCGCAGGCCACCGTCGCTGTACCAACCGGCCGCGGTGTCCACGCCGAACAAGCCTTCGGCCACGTCGCGCAAGGACGCGCCCGCCAGGGCCGCGTCGAGCGCCTGCAAGGTGTGCAGTTCCAGCAAGGCCGAATGCGATGGCCGGGGCCGAGCATTGGCCAGCGCCGCACCGGGCGCATGGCCGCGTGCAGGTGCGGCAGCACCGCCGTGATAGGCATAGGCGACAGCCATGCCGTCCTCCAGGCCGGGCGCCAGCGCGAAGCGCAGGCACTGGCCGGGGCTGCGCGCGATCAGCGCCAGTCGCTTGCCGTCGTGGAGCAGGTGCTTGTGGCCGGGGATGTTCCAGAAGTCGAATGCGGCGGCGTCGGGCGGCGGATCAGCATCAGGGTAGAGCTGCACCACACCAGTGTGGCCGGGCAGCCAGGCCGGGTGCGCGTCACGCGCATCCAGCGCCGGGTCTTCCAGCAAGCGCAAGCCCCAGCGATGCCCAGCATCGGAGCGACGCGCACGGCGCAGCCAGTCGAGCCGGTAATCAGGATGGCGGCGCAGGTACTCCCAGGCCAGCGCGAGCGTGTCCAGCCCCAGGACGTAGAGGTAAGCGGCCGTGGGATACCAGTGTGCGAAATGGTGAGGGCTGACCATGACGAAAGCTCCTGTTGAACAGCAGGAACGTCGCCACGGCGGCGAACATGCGGGAGCCTCAAATCAAGGTCGAAATCCGGTTAAGCTGTAACTTCTGGTGTCAAGACCGATAGGCTCCGGCGTGTTGCGAAATCCGTCTGAATGCGACGGCCACCTGACCCACAAACGTCACGCGGCACAAAACACCGTGCCGCAAGCCGCGCGAAAGATCGTGACTGTTTCAGTCACAGATATTCCGGTTAGATGCAGAGTGCGGATTCAGACCGTACAGGTCTGGAGCAAGACCGAAATAGTCTGAATGCGCCCGGCTTGGCCGGGGCGCGAACGGTTCAATCGACGATGGAACCGTTCTCCTGCGCCAGCCGCAGATATTCCGACAGCGGGCGCACTGCCTGGAAATACAAATCCCGCATCACGGGCTGTTTGTTCGGGCCGACGATGGAAGCCAGGTCGGACAGTTTGATGTGGCCCAGCTCAGGCATACCGATGCCCACGTCCATGATGCCGAACGCCGTATCGCCATCGGCAGGATCGAGCGAGGCCAGCAGCCAGGTGGCGTGAGCGTCGGGAGTGAACAGTCGCACGACCGGCAACGGGTCGTGCGGTTCACCGGCGGCGGCCCGCCGCCCGTTCTCCAGCAGCGCGGCGCGCTGCGCATCGGTGACGAGGGGAGCCTTCATCGTGGTGCTCCTGTTCCAACATGGAATGCCGGTTTTGCGCTTCCGCGCCGAAACACGGATGTGTGTTCCACCAAAGTCGTGGAAACACGAAAGCGCAAAAACAGAATTGTAGAAATCTGGAAAGGCACGTAGGCGGTTCTCCGGTTCTGTCGGAATCCGCAAAAGCGGATTTCCGTAAAAGCACGAATAAGGCCAGAGCCATGAAAGAGTTAAAGATAACGTGGTTTTAATTGTGCTGCGACTTGACGCTTCTGTCCATGCAGAAGCGATCCATCCAGCGCGGCCGACCGGCCGGCGCCACCACCTACGATGCCGAGTTGGCGCAAGCCTTCGGCGCGGCGGTGCGCGCGCTGCGGACGGAGCGCGGCATCGCGCAGGAATCGCTGGCGCACCTGGCGGGCATCGAGCGTTCCCACATGGGCAAGGTCGAGCGCGGCGAGCACATGCCCACGCTGGCGATCATCTTCAAGATCGCCAGCGCACTCGAATGCAGCACGGCGCTGCTGATGAGCAAGGCCGAAGAACTGCTGGCGGTCGCTCAGGCATAGCCGCCGAAGCCCCGCCATCATGGCGGGGCGTGCCAGGCCGATCCGGTGCCAGCCGGTTCGGCGGTATCGAGGGGCGCCAAGCACCGCGCGGCGGGGATGGGCCTGGCGCCGATCCCCTGGAGGCAAGCGAAGCGCGCAGCGCCGCAGGCGCGAAGGCGGGAGGGATTGGAGCCGAATGGCCGTGACGGCGTAGTCGACACGGGGCGGAGCCCGCAAAGCCCGGTGGTGCGCAGCACCGACCCGCCCCGCATGTACCTCTACCAATTCAAGCCATTGCTTGGTGGCCAGGCAAGACACATCCCGCACACTGCCAAGCCCTTCTGCTTGCCGATACAGCGCAGCATTCGCAGCACAGCGCCCCGCCGCGTTGGGCGAGGCGCCGGCGGCCCGTCAGGCCGCCTGGGGCTTGCTGCGCGACCAGATCAGGTCGTGCGTGCCGTCCTCGCCCTCGATCAGGCGGGCGTAGACCGTTGCCGGGAACGAGGGGTCATCAAGGGTCACGGAGACGTAATTCCGTCCGGCCTCGCTGGTCTTCTTCCATGCCGCGCCGATGTCGTGACTGGCGGCCTGAACGCGGAAGTCCGGGGCTTTCTCGTTGTCCCCCTTGTCGTTGGGAACCAGCTTGGCCTTGACGTTGAGCGTCAGGGTGCGCAGCGTGCCGGTGAAACCGTCTTTGTCTGCGGTGAAGGTGCCGATGTTGGCCATGATGGATCTCCTTTTGGTGGAACAAGGTTCGCGCCCATCGCGTCCTTGTTGTGATCCGGCCGGCGGGGGACGGGCGGGCTGCACCGCTTGCGGTCGCAACGCAGTGGAGAGCCGGGAGGCGAAAAGAATTTGTCCCGCGAGGAATCTGCGCAGCAGAGGGGAAATTGTTTTCGCTGGACGGTTGCAGCCAGGAAGCCCGAGGCGCAGCCGCGCCCCCGCCAGGATTCACAACAACACAAGGACGCTTTGGGCCGAACCGCACCGAAAGGAGACAGGGCCGGCTCGGCATTCCCGCACGAAGGCTGCACCGGCTCGCTCCCAGACGCGGGCCAGGTCAATACCCCAACGACGGGCGAGAACGCCCCTGCCGCACTTTGCGGCGCTGGTCTTGAGGCGTGGCGTGGAAGTTCCATGGCGATGCCGGGCGGGATGTCCGTGAGCCGTCCTTCATGACGTGATGGGCACGAACCGCCAGCGTTGAGGACGGCACGCATTCGCACAACCTGCCGCAGCAAGTCTCAGCGTGTTCGCCAACGTACCGTCCACTGCGGCGGGGCGCTGGCCAAGCCGATCCGGCTTCGCCGGTTCGGCAGCATTGAGGGGCGCCAAGCATCGCGCGGCGGGGATAGCCCGCTGGGCTTTCTCCTGGAGGCAAGCGCAGCGCGCAGCGCCGCAGGCGCGAAGGCGTGAGGGATTGACGCCGAATGGCCGTGACGGCGAAGTCGGCACGGGGCGCAGCCCGAAAGCCCGGCGGCGCATTGCGCCGACACGCCCAGCCCATTCAGTACGCCATCATGAACAGCCTACAGATGCGGCTTGAGCCAGAGCCACAACGCCACCCCCATCGCCAGCCACAGCATCAAGATCATCACGGCCCCGAATCGGCTCCTTGGCTTGGCCCCTTCTGTTCGCATCCATTCATCGGCCTGCACACGGCACTCCGCCAGCACCTCGGACGGCAACAGCTTCACGGTCAGCCAGATCAGCACGGGCAACAGAATCACATCGTCCAGATAGCCCAGCACCGGGATGAAGTCTGGAATTAGGTCGATGGGACTCAGGGCATAGGCCACCACGAACAACCCCAGCGCCTTGGCATACCAAGGCGTGCGGGGATGCTTGCCGGCAAACCACAGCGTCACGCCATCGCGTTTGATGCGCTTGGCCCAAGTCTTCATGGTGGTGCTGATACTCATGCCGGAAAGTGTGGCATAGCAGAAATAGCCGATTGACCCGATCGGCACATACTGGCATCGCGCACCACCGCGATGCCTGCAACGCCGCCGCCCGAGCCAGAGCGAGGGCGGCGGCGTGATGTTCCGGCTGTTCGGCTTCAACACCGCGCCCAGGACGGAACGGCCTGGGCGCGGTGCTGACGATGGTTATTCCTTCGTCTCGATGATCCACCACACGGCGCGAGCCAAGGCGCGACCCGTGATGGGATGAATGTCGGTGAGGTCAGCGCGGGCCGACCAGCCCGAGGGCGGGCGGTAGCCGCGCACGTCGCCATCGCCGTGCCAGCGGCGGGCGCGTGTTGTGCCGGGGGCGTAGATCGCCGCCATGCGCTGGCGGCTGCTGGTGATGCGGGTCATGGGGGCTTCTCCTTTCGGCGAAGCGCCCCGGTCGAAGCCGGGGCGCTTGCCTTCGGCGCGGGTCAAGCGGCCAGCGCCTCGGCGGTTTCATCCGCCATTGCCTCGGCATCCTCCGGGGCGTCCTGCTCCGGGCCTTCCTCCTGCGCGCTTTCCTGCACTGCCTGCTGCGGGCCTGCGGCCTTGAAGATGGCAGGCATCCAGCCCGTGCCATCGGCCAGCCGCTCGGCTTCGCTGGCAATGTCGGCCTTCTTGAGCTTACCCAGCCGGGTGACGGATTCCGGCGCGAACTCGCCCACGGCCTCCAGAATCACGGCCTTGGAAACATGCTTGAAGTAGCCTTCGGCGGTCGGCTGCCACCATGCGGCCATGTCGAGGCCCACGGCCTGCGCCAGTTCTTCGCCGGGCTGGTGCGGCGTGGCGCGAGGCGTCACCACGTCCACCGTGGAAGCCACGCACACGGCCAGCAGCTTGACCAGCTCGTCTTGCGGCTTCGTCAGCAGCACGGCGAACAATTCGGCGCTGTCGTCCGGCAAGGCTTCGCCCGCTACCTGTTGCAGTTCGCGCAGCGCCACGGCGGCAGGCGATCCCGGCCAGTCCGGGGCCATGCCTTCCAGCCGGTCTTGCACTTTCAGGCCGACGCCCAGCGGCAGAGAATCACGGCTGCGGCCGTAGCGGCTTTCCTGCAAGGCGGTCTGCACCATGCCATGCACCACAGCTGCCAGCGCAGCTTGCGGATGCCGTGCGACTTCGATTTGCAGCGCGGCGGTGCGGTGGGCGCTCAAGCGTTGCGCCAGCCGGTCGGACATGGCGGCGGTCTTGGGCTGCCTGTCGTCGTCTCCGTCCTCGCCCTCGTCATCGTTCGCGGCGTCCGGGTCGCTGAAACCCTGGCGCAGCTTTT
>NZ_QAIM01000134.1:0-4152 GCF_003061035.1 Acidovorax sp. HMWF018 | reverse complement strand
GATCAGGTTTGCTCATGGGAGGCCTTTCGGTGACGGTCGGCAAAAGAAATGCGATGCAGAACCAACAGGAACCACTCTACACGCGGTGCCGGCCTGTGCGCACTTGATCAGGGTCACAAATGATGGTGGTTTTCCAGCAGAGCGCGGCGTGTGGCGGGACTTTGCAGCTGGTTCAGCCACCACTGCAGCGCGCGGCCGGGTGCGGTGAAGCCGGGACCACCCCAGGCGTAGTGCACGCGCACGTTGCGTTCGGGCCGGGCCACGCGGCGCGCCACCAGGCGCCCGGCTTCTAGGTAGGGGCGCACCATGGGTTCGGGCAGAAAGCCTCCGCCCAGACCGCGCAACTGCACGCGCACCTTGGCCTGCATGGTGTCCACCGTCAGCACGTCCTGCCCACCCAGCAGGCCCATGGTGGCGCCGCCCCGGGTGGCCGAATCGGCCACGGCCACGGCGCGGTGCTCCAGCAGCGTGGCGTCGGAGATGGGCTCGGGCGCGGTGGCCAGCGGGTGATGGGGCGCTACCACGTAGATGAAAAGTACGTCACCCAGCAGCCCTTGCTGCAGGCCGGCCACGTTGTTGCTGGCCACCGAGACGCCAATGGCCAGGTCTGCGCGGCCGGAGGTCAGCGCCTCCAGCGTGCCGGTCATGATGCCGTCGCGCAGCTTCAGCCGCGTCGGGGGCTTCATGGCATAGAACGCGTCCACCAGCTCCAGCAGGGTGTGGGGCGAAATGATGCCGTCGATGGATAGCGTGAGCTGTGGCTCCCAGCCCGTGGCCACGCGGCGCACGCGGTGGGCCACGGCGTCGATGTCTTGCAGCAGGCGCGCGCCTTCGCGCAGCAGCTCCACCCCGGCCTCAGTGGGGCGGGCTTGGCGTGCGCTGCGGTCGAACAGCAGCACGTCCAGTGCGTCTTCGATCTGGCGCACGCGGTAGGTGAGGGCGCTGGGCACCAGGCCCAGTTGCCGTGCGGCGGCGGCAAAGCTGCCAGCCTCGGCAATCACCTGCAGCATGGTCAGCGCATCGGGGGTGAGGACATCGCGGGCGTTTTGCATGGTGGCGCCATGTTAATTCAGATTATTTGAACAGTGCCATCAATCCGTCTGTGCCCGCAGAGGTGGCTGCGGTCCTACAGTCGAGTCTTGAAAGGAGCACTCACATGCTGACTGTTCGTAAATCGCAAGACCGGGGCCACGCCGACCATGGCTGGCTCAATTCCTTCCACAGCTTCTCGTTTGCCGGGTACTACGACCCTGCCCACATGGGCTTTGGCAACCTGCGGGTCATCAACGAAGACCGCATTGCGCCGGGCACCGGGTTTGGCACCCATGGCCACCGCGACATGGAAATCATCAGCTACGTGCTGTCGGGCGAGCTGGCCCATAAGGACAGCATGGGCAACGTCAAGGGCATCCCGCCCGGTGACGTGCAGCGCATGAGCGCAGGCACCGGCGTGCAGCACAGCGAGTTCAACCACGCTGCCGGCCAGACCACGCATTTCCTGCAGATCTGGATCGAGCCGAACGTGCGCGGCATCCCGCCCAGCTACGAGCAAAAGACCTTTGCCGAGTCGGAAAAGCGCGGCGCCCTGCGCCTGGTGGCATCGCCCGACGGCGCCCAGGGCTCGGTGAAGATCCATGCTGACGCAGCCTTGTATGCGGGCTTGCTGAATGGTGACGAGTCCGCCACCCTGGCGCTGAACCCCGCCCGCAAGACCTATGTGCACCTGGTGCGTGGCGCGCTGAGCGCCAACGGCCAGGCCCTGTCGGGCGGCGACGCGCTGCTGATGGAAAAGGAAACCACCTTGTCGTTGACCGATGGCCACGACGCCGAGGTGCTGGTGTTTGACCTGGCCGCCTGATCTTTATTTCGTAACCACTTTCACTCAGGAGTTCTTCACCATGTTCACATCCCTGCAAAACCCTCTGGCCCTGGCATCGCGCCTGCTGCTGGCCGCCCTGTTCCTGCCTGCGGGCATCAGCAAACTGACCGGCTTTGCCGGCACCGTGGGCTACATCACTTCGGTGGGCCTGCCCATGCCCACGGTGGCGGCAGCGGTTGCGGCGGCGGTCGAAGTGCTGGGCAGCCTGGCGCTGATCTTTGGCGTGGGCACCCGGTTTGCCGCACTGGCGTTGGCCTTCTTCACGCTGGTGGCCAGTTTCTTCTTTCATGCCTACTGGAACCTGCCCGCAGACAAGCAAATGATGCAGCAGCTCATGTTCTTCAAGAACGTGGGCGTGACCGGCGGCCTGCTGGCCCTGGCAGCGTTTGGCGCCGGCGCCTGGAGCCTGGACGCACGCCGCTCGGACCGCTGATCCGGTTGGCATAGAAAGGGCCTGCAACCCGCAGGGGTGCAGGTTCTGGCATTCAATCTCGTCGTTGGTTGTCGTTCTGTTGGTAGTTCTTTTGGTTCTTTCCCCTGGTCTCGTTCCCTCATCGTTTCAACAGGAGTTATCTCATGGCACACATCGCAGTTGTTTACCACTCGGGTTATGGTCACACGCAGCGCCTGGCGCAGTCTGTGGCGGAAGGTGCAGGCGCCCAGCTGGTCGCCATTGATGCAGAGGGCAACCTGCCCGAAGGCGGCTGGGAAACGCTGGCCGCTGCCAGCGCCATCATCTTTGGCTCGCCGACCTACATGGCGGGCCCCAGCTGGCAGTTCAAGAAATTTGCCGACGCCTCGTCCAAGCCCTGGTTCAGCCAGGCCTGGAAGGACAAGCTGTTTGCAGGCTTCACCAACAGCGCCAGCACCAATGGTGACAAGCAGATCACGTTGGACTACATGTTCCACCTGGCCATGCAGCACGGTGGCATCTGGGTGGGCAACGGCATGATGCCCGCCAACTCCAAGGCGGCCACGCGCAACGATGTGAACTGGATCGGCTCGTTCAGCGGCGCCATGTCCCAGTCGCCGTCGGACGCCTCGGCTGCCGAGATGTTCCCTGGCGATCTTGAGACGGGCAAGCAGTTTGGCCAGCGTGTGGCCGACGTGGCCCGCCGCCTCTCTCGTTAAGGCGCAGCCGCCTTTTGGCGCTACAGTGGCGCGCCCCAATACAACCAGGAGAACAACCCATGGCAGTTGAATTGCGGCGCGTCCCCGGCGCGCCCATGGCCCAGACCGTGCACATCCGTGCGCACGACCTTGTGGCCGATGGCAGTGTGGAAGAGGGCGGCACCGACAGCGGCCCCAGCCCGCACGATCTGTATGACGCTGCCCTGGGGGCCTGCAAGGCGCTCACGGTGTTGTGGTACGCGCGCCGCAAGGGCCTTCCGGTGGACGATGTGCAGACCGTGGTCGAGCGCGACGCCTCGGCCGAGCGTGCGGGCGTCTACCGCCTCGCGACCCGGCTGCAGGTCAGCGGTGACCTCACCGATGCCCAGATCGCCGAGCTGGAAACCGTGGCGCAGAAATGCCCTGTGCACAAGCTGATGACCACGGTGACGACCGAGATCAGCACTTCGTTGGAGCGTGCATCATGAGCGATACCCCCAGCTTTCTGCCCCTCACGGGCCATGCCAAGGATCTGGGCGGCGGTTTCACCGTGCGCCGCCTGCTGCCCGCTGTGCAGCGCAAGGCCGTGGGGCCCTTCCTGTTTTTCGACCACTTCGGTCCGGTAACGGTGGCACCGGGCGACAGCCACGATGTGCGGCCCCATCCGCACATTGGCCTGGCGACGGTGACCTACTTGTTCTCTGGCGCCATCATGCACCGCGACAGCCTGGGCTACGTGCAGCAGATCGAGCCCGGCGCCATCAACTGGATGACGGCGGGGCGCGGCATCGTGCACTCCGAGCGCCGCCCGGAGAGCCTTGCGAACCAGGCTTATGTGAACCATGGCATCCAGCTATGGGCTGCGTTGCCAGCCGCCCATGAGGAAGCCGACCCCTCGTTTGTGCACACGCCTGCGGCGGCCATTCCGGAGTTGCTGGTGGATGGCGCCACCGTGCGGGTGTTGATTGGCGAGGCCTTTGGTCAGACCTCGCCGGTGGCCACGTATTCGCGCACCTTGTACCTGGACATTCAGTTGTCTGCCGGCGCCACGATAGAGATTCCGGCGCTGGTGCCCGAGCTGGCGGTGTACACCGTGGATGCACCCGTGTCGCTGAACGGCGATGAGGTGCCTGCGCACATCCTGGCCGTGGCGGAACCCGGCC
>NZ_QAIM01000658.1:0-10886 GCF_003061035.1 Acidovorax sp. HMWF018 | reverse complement strand
GGCCCAAATGGGCGGCGCAAGAGGCCACAAAATCCAAAAAATGGCGTCTTCCGCGTTCGCGCGGGAAATTTCGAGGGCTTGTTCAGCGTAGCCCTAGGTCGATTTCCTCCCAGACTGCATTTCGCACCTCCCCCGACCTTGCGGCTGTGAGGACGATGAAAGCAAACGCCAGCTTGACAACGTCCCCAGAGGTGCTGCGAGACACTGCCAGGAGTAGTGCTCCTACTTCCGAGTATGGACAGGACGCATGGTGCTCGACCACCCGCTGCTTTGAGTTCTTCGGAAGAGATTTCTTGAGTTGGTCCCAGGCTTCGCTATCCAGGCCATCGCAGTACCCCATGGCCGCAGCATGGTTGATGACAGTACGAATGCGCTGGAGAACCCGTGACGCTGTTTCCGCCTTCTCTTTCCAGATAGGCAGCAGAGCCGCGCGCATGTGCTCTCTTGTCACCTCTCCCACTGGCAGATCGCCGAACTTAGGAAAGGCATACGCAGACAAGGTGTTGATCCACTGCGCGGCGTGCTTGGCGTTTTTCCAGTCGTCCTTGTTGGTTTCGTGGTACTCCTTCGCGCAATCGGCGAAGGTTATGCCTCTGCGATTCGCCTCCAGTTGGGATGCCTGCAGCTTTGCTTTTTCTTCCCGGCGGTGCTCGATAGGGTCGTGACCGTCCGCAAGGATTTGCCTGTAGCGGCGCGTGCGCTCTCTGGCCTCCGCCAAACTGAAGTCATCCAGAGAACCCATTCCCATCTCTCTGGTCTTCTTGTTTAGGGTATAGCGAAATATCCACGAACGCGATCCGGAGACGCTAACTTGCAGGTAAAGTCCATGGCCATCCAAGTAGTAGCCGGGCGGCTTGTCTTTGGCTCTTACAGCGGGGTCGGTTAGCAATTTCTGTTTGGTCACCGTACAATCTTACCCCCATTTTATTTTTCACTCAATTCAACTATTTGAGTAGAAATAGGATCAGGGAAGGGCGCAGGAATGGCTTAAACACTTGGTTTCTGAGCCACCCCGGTAGTTCTTGAGGTTCTTTGGCGACTTTTTGATACCGTCACCCTCTCCGCCAGCATCAAGGCCCTGTAGCTATCTAATCAATAGCACAGGGCCTTTTTCTTTGGGTTCGTTGGAACAATTCAGGTGGCTCGCTGGCCCGCTTTGGATGGCGCTGGTGAAGCGGTTCGCAGATTCGCCATGGTGTTCGTATCGCTGTGCGGGCGCAGGACGGGTAGGGTATTCGTTGCAATGCATGGCCGCGTTCCGCGCAGCGCCAGAATACGGGTAGCGCGCCCCGCGCCTGACGCCACGAAAGAACTTCGCATGCTTCCTGAGACCCTGACAACATCCCCCATCCGCCTGACCCAGTACAGCCACGGCGCAGGCTGTGGCTGCAAGATCAGCCCCAAGGTGCTGGACGTGATCCTGGCGGGCAGTGGGGCGCAGCACCTGGACCCCAGGCTCTGGGTGGGCAATACCTCGCGGGACGATGCGGCGGTGTATGCCCTGGATGCCGAGCGCGGCGTGGTGTCCACCACCGATTTCTTCATGCCCATCGTGGATGACCCGTACGACTTCGGGCGCATTGCTGCCACCAATGCGATCAGCGACATCTACGCCATGGGTGCCGATCCGCTGATGGCCATTGCCATCCTGGGGTGGCCGGTGAATGTGCTGCCGCCGGAGGTCGCGCGTGAAGTGGTGCGCGGTGGGCGTGCGGTGTGCGATGCGGCAGGTATTCCGCTCGCGGGCGGTCACTCCATCGATGCGCCGGAGCCCATTTTTGGCCTGGCGGTGACGGGCATCGTCGAAAAGCGCCACCTCAAACGCAACGACACGGCCACGGCGGGTTGCCGCCTGTATCTGACCAAGCCCCTTGGGATCGGCATCCTGACCACCGCAGAGAAAAAGGCCAAGTTGCGCGCCCAGGATGTGGGGGTGGCGCGCGACCTGATGTGCACGCTCAACCGGCCAGGGAGCCAATTCGGCCGGCTGGCAGGCGTGGCAGCCATGACGGATGTGACCGGCTTCGGCCTGTTGGGGCATCTGGTCGAAATGGCGGAGGGCAGCGGCTTGAGCGCTGTGATTGACTACGCGGCAGTGCCCCGCCTGGAGGGAGTGGACTACTACATGGACCAGGGTTGTGTGCCTGGAGGCACGCTGCGCAACTTTGACAGCTACGGCGCGAAGATTGCGCCCCTGACGGAGGTGCAAAAGCACCTGCTGTGCGACCCTCAGACCAGCGGGGGGCTGCTGGTGGCCGTGAGTCCGGAGGGCGAGGCCGAGTTCCTGCAGGCGGCTGCAGAACTGGGCCTGTCGCTGCAGCCCATCGGTCAACTCATCCCGCGACAGGCCTTTGCCGTCGAGTTGCGCTGATGCCCGACAACCTGACGGACTACCGGCACATCTTCCTGAACGATGTGCCCATGATGGATGTGCGCGCGCCGGTGGAGTTTGGGCAGGGCGCGTTTCCTGGGGTTGCCAACCTTCCCCTGATGGACGATGGCGAGCGTCAGCAGGTGGGCACCTGCTACAAGCACAAGGGCCAGGAGGCCGCGATTGCGCTGGGGCACCAGCTGGTGTCTGGCGGCATCAAGCGCCAGCGCATTGAGGCGTGGGCGCAGTTTGCGCAGGCGCATCCACAAGGCGTGCTGTATTGCTTTCGTGGCGGGCTGCGCTCGCAGATCGTGCAGCAATGGTTGCTGAACGAAGCGGGCATGGACTACCCCCGGGTGGTGGGGGGCTACAAGGCCATGCGGGGTTTCCTCATCGGCACCACGCAGGCTGCGGCGGCGGAGTGTGGGTTTGTGGTGCTCAGTGGCCTGACCGGCACCGGCAAGACCGAGGTGATTGCGCAACTGGCCAACGGCTTGGACCTGGAAGGCCATGCCAACCACCGTGGTTCCAGTTTTGGCCAGCGCGTCAGCGGTCAGCCCACACAGATCGATTTCGAGAACCGGCTGGCCATTGATGTGCTCAAGAAGCGTGCACAGGGCCACGAGACTTTTGTGCTGGAGGACGAAGGGCGCCATGTGGGCAGCTGTTCTGTGCCGCTGGAGCTGCGTCAGCGGCTGGAACGGGTACCCATCGTCTGTCTGGAGGATGCTTTTGACGCCCGTGTGGAGCGCATCCTGCGCGACTATGTGCAGCAGCAATGCGCGGATTTTGTGGCGGCCCATGGAGAAGCGGCAGGGACCGACCTGTTTGCGGCGCGGCTGCTCGACAGCCTGGGCAAACTTGCCAAGCGTCTGGGAGGCGATCGCTACCAGGCGCTTCGCGGGTCGATGCAGGCAGCGCTGGCACAGCAGCGCAGCCGGGGCGATTTGTCGCTGCACCGGGACTGGATTGCCGCACTCATGCGCGACTACTACGACCCGATGTATGCCTACCAGCGGCAAAGCCGGGCTGATCGCATCGTTTTCCAGGGCGACCACCGGGCGGTGCTCGATTTTCTGCAGTCGTAGTCAGCCCCTCGCCGCTAGCTATTGCTCGTCGTCGTCCGGCGGCGCATCCAGCCGCTGCGGTAGCACCAGCCGGAACTCGGCCCCCCGCCCTACGTCGCTGTCCACCTCCAGCGCCCCGCCGTGGCGCAGCACGACGGTCTGCACCAGTGCCAGGCCCAGGCCGACCCCTGCGATGGCCGGGTGGCTGTGGTCGTGCAACCGCTGGTAGGGCGTGAACAGGCGGCCTTGCTGCTCGGGGGCAATGCCCGGGCCCTGGTCCCGTACCGACACCACCCAGTGCGTACCCCGCGCCACGATGGCGCACTGCACCGTGCCGCCATCGGGGCTGAACTTGATGGCGTTGTGGATCACGTTGGTCAGCGCGCGGGACAGCAGGGCGCGGTCGCCCAGGCAGGGCGCAGTGTCTGGGGTGGACACCGTGCGCACGTCCACGTTGCGGTCGCGGGCCAGGGTCCAGAGGTCGTCGGTGGTTTCAGAGAGCAGGGCGGCCAGGTCCAGCGGCGCCATGCGGTATTCCTGCGTCTGCGCGCTGGCCAGTTGCACAAAACTTTCGGCCATGCCCAGCGAAGCCTGTGCATAACTTTCGATGCGCTCCAGCAACTCCTGGTCCGACAGGCGGCCGGGGTAGGCACGCTGCATCTCCAGCAGCGTCAGGATGGATGCGTTGGGCGCGCGGATGTCGTGCGAAATGAAGTGCATCGCCTGGTCGCGTTGCTGCAGCGCACGGCGCATCTCGGTCAGGTCCACCAGGGTCAGCAGCCAGCCTGCATTGGCCAGATTGGTGAAAGGCTTGCACTGCACCAGCAGACTGCGGCCCCGGGCGTCGGTGCCCTCGGTCTGTTCTGGCAAGGCAGCATGTTGCAAGGCTGCCTGGGTAACGATCGGCTCTTGAGTCCCTGTCTGCACGAGGTCGGCCAGCAGGTCCACCACGGACAGGCCCTGCAAGGAGGGCTGGGCGGACCCACCCAGGTGTTGGCGGGCCGCCTGGTTGGCCAGCAGGATTTCACCGTCGGGGGCGCAGACGAGGGTGGGTGAGGGCAACTGCTGCAGGCTTTCGCTCACGAACTGGTGCAGGTCACGCAGCTGGCGGGATGCGCGCTCCACGGCGTTGATGCGGCGCTCCAGAAAGTCGGCGGAGTCTCCGGGCCGTCTGCGCAAGCGCATGGCCAGGCCTTGGCGCTGAAGGTTCTCCATCTCCAGCCGCAGAAAGTGCGCAGCCGCGCTCAGGCGCCGCCAGCTCCACAGCGGGTAGGCCAGCGCCAGGCCCAGCAAGGCGGCGGCCGGAGCGAACTGCAGACCTGCCCACCAGGGCAGGGCCATGCTCAGCAGCAAGGTGGCCAGGGCCAGCCCGGCGCTGGTCAGCAAGGCGGCCAGGGGGCCGATGAGCAGCAAGGCCACCAGCGCACAGGCCACAGGCACCAGGTTGAAGGCGATGTTCAAGGCCTGCGGTGCGCGCACGATGTGTTCGCCGGCCAGGCGGGCATCCAGCACATGGGCAACCACCTCCACGCCCGGCATCAGGCGCGACTGCTGGCTGACGGGCGTAGCAAACATGTCGCCCAGCCCCGAGGCTGCAGCGCCGACCAGCACGTACTTGCCCTCCAGTGCTCCGGCTGGCACCTGGCCACGCAGCACATCAATGTAGGAGTAGGTGGTGAAGGGCGATGGCCCGGCGGCGTAGGCGATGAGCGTGGGGTCATTGCGTTGCCAGGGGCTGGTATCCGATGCGCTGGCAGGCGAGGGCGCGCAGGCGGCCACAGATTGACGGTCTGCCACGCACTGCAGCGCCGTGCTGAAGTGGTGCCAGGGGGCGGCCGCCGGGCCTTCCTGCAGGTACAGGCTGCGCACCACGCCATCGCTGTCGGGCGCCACATGCACGTGGCCCAGGCCGGCGGCTGCCTCGGCAAAGGCGGGCCAGGGCAGGTCGGTCTGGTTGCTGACCGGGCCATAGCCGCGCCGCAGCACGGGCAACACCACACGCGCGCTGCGCCGGATGGCGTCGGTGAGCAGCAGGTCGTCCTCGGGATAGTCCAGGTCGGCTTCGTTGAACAGCACGTCCATGCCGATGGCACGGGGGTTCTGGGCGGTCAGGCGCGAGATCAGCTCGGCATGCAGCGCCCGGCGCCAGGGCCAGCGGCCGATGGCGGCAATGCTGGCGTCGTCGATGGCCACGATCACGATGTCGGGGTGTGCGGGCCGCGAGACCAGTCGCATGCCCGCATCCTGCACCAGGTGGTTGACGCGGCTCAGGCTATCCGCGGTGCTGAGCCAGGCCACCAGCGCCATCAGCGCGCAGGCCAGCAGCGCCCATTCCAGGCGGCGTCGGCGGCGGCGCAGGTGGGCGATGGTCAGCATGAAAGGGGTGGTGGGATGCGGGGCGTCTGCTCAGCGCATGCCAGGGCCGCTGCGCGCGCTGGTGCGACCCGCAGGGCTGGGCTGGACGGGCTCCATGCCCCGCTCAATGGCGCCCCACGGGCGTGCCGCTGCTGGTGGACACCGGCAAACCCGCACCGGTGCGGATACCAGAGCCCACGCGGATCTTGCGCGGGGGAGAGAAATCGCTCTCCAGCCCACTGGCGTCCACCACCTGGATGCGCACCAGGTACTCGCCGGCAGCGAGGTTGCTGGCCGTCCAGGTCGGGGCGTCGAGCACGGTGTCCTCTGTGACCTTGGCGAAGTCCAGATCGGTAGCCACAGTGCGCTGCAGCCGGAAGCGCTGGCCGGCCTGGGCGGGCCAGTGCAGGCGCACGGTCGGGTCTCCGTCCTCCGCCTGCAGAGCTTGCAGGGACAAGGCGGTCGGCCGGTCGGCCACTGTGAAAGGCTGTGGCGGTGCAAACGGCCCCTGGTCTGCCTGCCCGTCGGGCAGCGCCAGTAGGCTGGCGATGCGCCAGAAGTAGCTGCCTGCGGGCAGCGCCCCCAGGGGCAGGCGGCATTCGGTCAGGCGCTGCTCGTCGCGCAGGGGCTGGGTGAACTGGGCGTCGGCGGCCACCTGCACGCGGTACCAGCGCACGCCGGGGACTTCCGTGCAGCGCAGCTCGGCCGCGCCGCTGGGTACCACCGCGCCGGGTGCAGGGTACTGGTACAGCGGTGCGACCGGGCGTGTCTTGACGGTGAACGGCTGCACTGCAGGCAGGCCCGCAATGCCTGCATCGTCCAGCGCCCGCACGGCCAGGTAGTAGCGGCCATCGTCCAGCGCCTTCCAGCGCAGGCGGCCGTCGGGGAAGCTGCCATGGCGCAGCACCTGTGTGAACGCCGGGTCCTGCGCCACCTGCGCCACATACCGGGTGGCCCCGGAGGCCATGGGCAGGTCGATGGCCAGCAGTCCCGCATCGCCCAGTGTGGGGGGCATGCCAGAGGTATCGGGGGCGGGCAGCAAAGGACGGGGGGCGCCCACCGTGCCATCCGTGGCCACTGCCAGACCCTGGCCCGGAGCCAGCAGCGCGGTCGGCGCCTTGAGCGCAGCGCCGGGCTCGCTGTCAGTGTCGCGCCGCGATTGCACCGCGACCGAGCCATGCTCTACCGACGCCGTGGTCTGGCCCGAATCGGCCAGTGCCACGCTGAACTGCGTGCCCCGCACGCTCGTCACCGCCAGCGGTGTGCGGATCTCCATGCGGCGCAGGGGCTCGGCGCTGGGGGGCACGGTCGATTCCACGCCGCCCTTGTGCATCTCCAGCACTGACTGCACGCTGCCAGCGCGCCCCCGCCGACGCAGCTGGCGCAGCTGCAGCTCGGACTGCGCCTGCACCCGCACCACGGTGCCATCGGCCAGCTGCACTGCCACGAACGACTCGGGGCCCACCTTCAGCTCGGTGCCTTCTTCCAGCTTGCTGCCGGTCGCAATGGGGGCGGGCGTGCCGCTGCCCCGCGCCTGCGCCGTGACCTCGCCCTGCACAAACTGTACGGTGGCCGATTCGCTGGGCTGCAGCCGCACGGGGATGAAGATCAACGAGCCTGGCTGCAGACGCTTGGGGTCGGCCACCTTGTTGCGACCTTGCAGCAACGGCCACTGGCGCGGGTTGGCGAGGTAGCTGCGGGCCAGTCCTTCCAGGGTGTCGCCCTCTTTCACGGCGTGGGCAATTTCATCGCCTTGTTGGGGGGCTGCCGGGGCAGCGACCGGCTGGGCCGAGAAGGCGGTGGTTGCTGCCAGATACAACAGGGCTGCAGCACTTGAGTGCATGCGAAATGGCAGGGGGGTGATCAAGTCATGTCTCCTTCGTGGGGCACGGTACGGGCAGGCGTGCTGGTGGCTGAGCCCGCCGGACTCTGTCGCGGCCTTCAGCCTTTGTGCTGGGCTTCGACGGCTTCAAAACGGTAGCCCACGCCATACACCGCTGTCACGATGAAACCGTTGGCGGGGCGCAGGTCGAGCAGGGTGCGCAGGCGCGAGATGTGGGTGTCCAGCGAGCGCGACATCACATCGGCCACCTGGCCCCAGACGACTTCCTTGAGGTGGTCGCGCGACAGCAGCCGCCCCATGTTCTGGAACAGGAACAGGGCGAGGTCGTATTCGCGGTTCTTCAGCTCCACCGCCACTCCGTCCATTTCGATGGACCGGGTTTCGGGCAGGAAGCGGTAGCGGCCAAACTCCATCACGCCGCCGGTGTTGTCGGGGTAGGCGCGGCGCAGCAGGGCGGCCACGCGGGCATTGAGTTCGCCGATGCGCACGGGCTTGACCATGAAGTCATCCGCTCCACTGCCCAGGCCTTCCACAATATCGCGCTCTTCCTGGCGGTGCGTGACGAACAGGATGGGCACGCGGGCCGCAACGTTCTGGCGCACCCAGCGCACCACTTCGGGTCCGGTGGTGTCGGGCAGGTGCCAGTCCACGATCAGCAGATCAAAGGTTTCGCGGCGCAGCGTACGCATCAACTCCGCACCGGTCAGGTGCGTATGGCACACATGGCCCATCGCCTCCGTGGCCTGCTTGATCAGATCCAGCTGAAGCGCATCGTCGTCCAAAGCGGCTATGCGCATGGTTCTCCCCATCCAAAATCGAACTGCGGATTATTGGCGATAACTACCACGGCGCGGGCTCGCGCCGAGCGGAGCGAGAGGGGATTTGACAATTGTTAACCCTCCCGGCCTGTGGTGGTCACTGCGCGGGGGGCTCTGCCGCTATCTCACGCACCAGTCGCATGCCGACCAGCGTGTAGCGCGTCTCCGGGCTGTTCCAGTTGCGGTAGCCGCAGCGCGCATAGAGCCCCCAGGTGTGCCACGAGCCGCCCCGGCGCACACGCACACTGCCCTCGGCCGGACCGGTGGGGTCATTGCGTGGAGACTCTGCGTAATAGGTGTCGCCATGCCAGTCGCCCGTCCACTCCCAGGCGTTGCCCAGCATGTCGTACAGCCCGAAGGCATTGGGGGCAAAGCGGCCTACCGGCGCGGTAAACGCGTATCCGTCGTTGCCCACCAGCGCGTGCTGACGCCAGCGTGACCACTGAGGGGCTGCGGCCTGGTCGAAGGTATTGCCCGCTGAGACCAGCTCTTGCGGGTTGTCACCATGCGGGTACAGGCTGCGGCTACCCGCGCGGCAGGCGTATTCCCACTCCGCCTCGGTGGGCAGTCGGTAGCGATGGCCCTCGGTGCGGCTGAGCCACTGGGCCATGGCCTGCGCGTCGTTCCATGTCACGTTCACCACGGGGTGGTCCGGGCCCTGCGCAAAGCCGGGGTTGCGCCACGAGTAGCGCGGGTCGCGCCCCTCGAACGCATCGCCGCGCCGCGTGGTGGCCGGGTCGTAGGCGGGGTTGTAGCCATAACCCCCAGTGCCGTCGGCCTCAGACTCTGGCCGGTAGCCGGACGCCTCCAGGAAGCGCTGGAACTGCCCCACCGTGACCTCGTGCTGGCCAAGGTAGAAATCGCGGGTGATCAGCACCTCGTGCGCTGGCGATTCATCTGCCAGGTCGGTCAGGCGCTTGCGCTCCAGCAGCGGGAAGTTCTTTTCCAGCGTTTCGACGGGGGGCACGCCCCCCATCCAGAAGGTGCCCGCAGGCACACGGACAAAGGCCATGCCCAGGCTGTTGACCCAGGGCGATGTGACTGTGCCCGCCTGGGTGGACGGTGTGTGCTGGCAGCCCGCCAGCAGCGCGGACAGCGCCAGCAAGGCCGCACCGCTCGCCCAGCGGCGGCACGCTGGTGGGGCCGCTGGCCTCAAGGCTTGTCCTGCAACTCGCTCACGCATTCAAACAACAGACGCGAGCCATCGTTGCGCAACAGTTTGGCGTGCAAGGCCATGCGCTGGCATTCGCGGCTGGCCGCCGCATACGCCTGGGAAGTGTCGGGCCCGTAGACCGGCACGCTGAAGGTGCGGTCGCGGCCCGAGGCCATGGGGCCCGATGGGCCGTAGGGGTTGGTGGCATTGCAGCCCGCCAGCAGGGCCAGCACGGACACGGAGGCACATAGCAGTTTCATGGAAGTCTCCCAAACCGATCAAAAGACCAGTTTACGCACATGCCCGGTGGCTGCCCATAGGTGTTGTGCGGGGCGGCCATGGCGCGAGTCATGCGTGTAAGCCCCCACTGTGCACGCGCAGGCACAGCCACTACAGTGGGTGCTGCGTGCACTGCTGCATGCAGCGGTGGAGGGGCGGGATGGCAAGTGCAAGTACGCGAGCACCGGTTACACAAGACGCCTGGCGGCCCTGGGCGTTGCGGGTACTGCTCGCGCTGGGCTTCATGGCGCTGCTGCCCGCTCTGCCGGTGTGGACGCCGCTGCAGCGGCTGGAGCATGACCTGCTGGCCAGTTGGACCGCTGCGCCGCCGCCCGATGTGGGCGTCCTGGTGGTCGGGCTGGACGAACCCAGTCTGGCGGCGCTGAACCTGACCCCGCCCCTGCCGCGCCGCCTGCACGCGCAACTGGTCCAGGCCTTGTCTGCGGCAGGCGCTTCGGCGCTGGGCATCGACATGCTGTTTGCCGCACCACAGTCCTCTGAGGACGATGCCGCGCTTGCGGCGGCCCTGCAAGGGCGCATGCCAGTGGTGCTGGCGGCAGCCGATGTGGCGGTGAACACCTCGCAGGTAGCCCAGTACCGGCAGACCGTGCCCTCGGTCTTCCCCATGGCACGCCAGGGCAGTGTGGCCGTGCAGCCAGACGATGACGGTGTGCTGCGCCTTGCGCCCACCCAGGGCGATGCCCTGTGGAAGGAGCTGGCGCGCAGCGGCGGGCGCAGTTTTCAGCCCCCACCGCCGGGTGCACTGCTGCGCTACTACGCCCCAGAAGTCCCGCTGCCCTATGCCCACTACACCCAGGCGCTGGAGGCCGGCCGGGCGCTGCCGGCTGTGGCCGTTCAGGGGCGCCTGGTGATGCTGGGACAGAACACGCCGGTGGATGGAGTCGATCAGTTCGCCACGCCCCTGCGTGCACTGGGCGCGGGCACGCAGTCCGGCGTGCTGGTGCATGCCACGGCCCTGGTCAACGGCTTGGCGGGGGAC
>NZ_QAIM01000133.1:0-2321 GCF_003061035.1 Acidovorax sp. HMWF018 | reverse complement strand
CAACGAGCCCGTGGACACCGGCTTTTTGCGCACGCTGGTGGGCTACAACACGCGGCGCGCGGCGCTGTCCATCATTGCCGTGTTCATGGAACGCATGGCCGTGTACGACCTGAAGGTGGTGGATTTCTCGGTACTGTCGCTGGTGGCGCACAACCCGGGCATCACCTCGCGCCAGCTGTGCGCCACGCTCAGCGTGCTGCCGCCCAACATGGTGGGCTTGATTGCCGCGCTGGAACGGCGCGGCCTGATCGAGCGGCGCCCACACCCGAGCGATGGGCGCGCCATGGGCGTGCACCTGACGCCCGCCGGGGTGGAACTGACGGCGCAGGCCGAGCAGACGGCCGCGCAACTGGAAGAAGACGCCACCAACCGCCTGACGGCGGCCGAGCGCAAGACGCTGATCCGGCTGCTGCAAAAAGTCTACGACTGATCCAGCGGCCGCTCAGCCGGCCACAAGAGGCCCGGATGCGTATCAGGCGGCCGGCGCTGCCGGGGCCTTGTCCAGCCCCAGCAAGCGCACCGCGTTGCCCTTCAGGATGCCGGGCATCACCTCGGGCTTGAAGCCCGCTTCCTGGAAGTCCTTCATCCAGCGCTCGGGGGTGATCAGCGGGTAGTCGCTGCCGAACAGCACGCGGTCCTTGAGCAGCGTGTTGGCGTACTGCACCAGCTGCTTCGGAAAATACTTGGGACTCCAGCCCGACAGGTCGATCCATACATTGGGCTTGTGCGTGGCGACCGACAGCGCCTCGTCCTGCCACGGAAAGCTGGGGTGGGCCATGACGATCTGCATGTCAGGGAAGTCGATGGCCACATCGTCCAGGTGCATGGGGTTGCTGTACTCCAGCCGCAGGCCGCCGCCGCAGCGCATGCCGCTGCCGATGCCGCTGTGACCGGTGTGAAAGATGGCGGGCATGCCGTATTCGGCGATCACCTCGTAGATGGGCCAGGCCATCTTGTCGTAGGGGTGGTAGGCCTGCACCGTGGGGTGGAACTTGAAGCCCTTGATGCCGAACTCCTCGATCAGGCGGCGGGCTTCGCGCGCGCCCATCTTGCCCTTGTGGGGGTCGATGCTGGCGAAGGCCGTCATCATGTCGCTGTTGGCCTTGGCGGCCTCGGCGATCTCTTCGTTGGGGATGCGGCGGCGGCCCATCTTGGACTCGGCGTCCACGGTGAACATCACCAGGCCAATCTTCTGCTCGCGGTAGTAGGCCACCGTCTCGGCGATGGTGGGGCGGCGGCCGTTCTTGAAGTATTTGTCGGCGGCGCGGTCGTACTCCTCGCCGTAGTTGTCAAACGGGTTCCAGCAGCTCACCTCGGCGTGGGTGTGGATGTCGATGGCGATCAGATTGGCGTGGTCCATGCGTGTCTCCTGGGTTGGCGCCCGCCGGTGCAGCGTCAAACCCTCAGCATGCGCCACGGCGCGTGACGCAGATCAAGGGTAAACACCAATAAAAAACGGGCTTGGCTTGCTTGAATTGGTTATGAACTATAACCACAATTCAACCAACACGAAAGCCTCTATGACCCATCCAGACATCCATTTCGAGCTGCGCGGCGACCACCAGGAAGTGGCCGTGATCCGCCTGACCCGTGCGGCCAAGCGCAACGCGCTGAACGACGGCCTGATCCTCGCGCTGCGCGACCTGTTCGAGAAAATGCCCAGCACCGTGCGCGCGGCCGTCATCGATGGCGACGGCCCCCATTTCTGCGCCGGTCTGGACCTGTCGGAGCTCAAAGAGCGTGACGCCGGCCAGGGCCTGCACCACTCGCGCATGTGGCACGCCGCGCTGGAGCGTGTGCAGTACGGCCCCGTGCCGGTCATCGCTGCGCTGCATGGCGCCGTGGTGGGCGGCGGGCTGGAGCTGGCCAGCGCCTGCCATATCCGCGTGGCCGACGAATCCACCTTCTACGCGCTGCCCGAAGGCTCGCGCGGCATCTTCGTGGGCGGCGGCGGCGCGGTGCGCATCCCCAAGCTCATCGGCGCTGCGCGCATGACGGACATGATGCTCACCGGCCGCGTCTACAACGCGCAGGACGGCGAGAAGGTCGGCTTTGCCCAGTACCTCGTGCCCGAAGGCCAGGCCTTTGACAAGGCCTTTGAGCTGGCCGTGCGCGTGGCGCAGAACGCGCCGCTGACCAACTACGCGCTGATGCACGCCCTGCCCCGCATTGCCGAGCAGCCCGCCGACCAGGGCTTCTTCACCGAAGCCATGATGGCCGCCATCGCCCAGAGCGCCCCCGAAGCCAAGTCCCGCCTCGCCGACTTCCTGGAAGGCCGCGCCGCCAAGGTCCGCAAGGACTGAGCCCGCCCCCAGTCACCC
>NZ_QAIM01000657.1:36507-37641 GCF_003061035.1 Acidovorax sp. HMWF018 | reverse complement strand
ATCCGGCGTTGCCCTGCAGCCTGCCCGCCAGCTGCTTTCGTCAACGGACAGGCCTCTTGCCCTTGGGGAGGTCAGTAGGCGCCAGAGAGCAGGGCCCCTGCGTTGGGTACCCGCGTTTCCAGCCCCAGGCGCTTGAGCATCGCCCAGGTGGTGCAGGCTGCAGCGGACACGACAGGAATGCCCAACTGGTCCTGTGCCATCTGCACGGACGCCAGCGAGGGCATCTGCACGCAGGCCGAGATCACCACCACGTCCACGCCGCGCGTGTCCAGCCGTTGCACCAGCTGGGCCGGGGCGGCGGGGTCCTGCGCGCCCACCTGCAGGTTGTCGGCAATTTCCAGCGACAGGCTGTCGTGCACGGCAATGCCCTCGTGCTCGATGTAGTCCACCACCAGCTGGGTCAGCGGCTTCATATAGGGCGTGAGCACCGAGACCTTCTTGGCGCCCATGGCCTTGAGCCCTTCGACCAGCGCGCCTGCGCTGGACACCACGGGCGCGGGCTTGCCATTGGCCACGGTGACCTCATGCAGCCGCTTTTCGGATGCGCGGTGGTAGCCCAGGCCCATGCTCATGATGGCCACGAGGCAGGCATAGCCCATCACGTCCATCTTGCCGTCCGACAGCTCCAGCGCGCAGCGGTCGGAGTCGCGGTCCATCGCGGCCAGCTCTTCCTTGGTGACCTTTTGCATGCGCATGCGGCTGGCGTGGAAGCTGAAGCGCTCGGGCAGGATCTGCTCGCGGGCGCGCAGCATGGCTGGGATCTCGGTCTCCATGGTGGTGTTGGAGCTGGGCACGATCTGCCCGATGCGGTAAGTGCGTTGCATGGTGGTCTTTCAGGAGTCAATGGGCAAAGCGCTGCCCGCCCGGCGCGCGGAGCGCCGGAAATAGGATCGCGCAGGGGATGTCTGTGGGCCTGTCAGTCGGCCTTGATGCCGGCGGCCTTGATGGTCTTGGCCCAGTAGGCGGTTTCGGTCTTCACCAGCTCACCGAGGGCGTCGGGCGGCAGGTAGCGCAGTTCGATGCCGGCAGCGTCGGCGCGCTGGCGCGTCTCGGGCATGTCCAGCGCCTTCTTCACATCGGCCGTGAGCTTGGCCACCACGGCGGGTGGCGTGGCGGCCGGGGCGAACAGGCCCA
>NZ_QAIM01000657.1:0-36488 GCF_003061035.1 Acidovorax sp. HMWF018 | reverse complement strand
GAGCTTGAAGTCGGGCATGCCGGCCTCGGCCACGGTGGGCACGTTGGGCAGGCCCGGATGGCGCTTGGTGCCGGTGACGGCAAAGGCCTTGAGCTTGCCGCTGACCACATGCTGCATGACCGACGGTGGCGTGGTGATGAACACCTGCACCTGGCCTGCCAGCACATCGGCCACTGCTGGGCCCGAGCCACGGTAGGGGATGTGGGTCATGAAGGTGCCGCTTTGCTGCTTGAAGATCTCGGTGCCGATGTGCGACAGCGAGCCGTTGCCCTGCGAGGCGTAGTTCACCTTGCCCGGGTTGGCCTTGAGGTAGGCGATGAATTCCTTGAGGTTGTTGGCTGGCACCGAGGGGTGAGCGGCAATCACGTTGGTGGCCACGGTGAGCAGCGCGACGGGGGCGAAGTCCTTGGCCTCCCAGGGCAGGCTGGGGGTGAGGGCCGGGTTGCCCACGTGGTAAGCCGAGTACGAGATCAGCAGGTTGTAGCCATCGGGTTTTGCGCGGGCCACGGCGCCGTAGGCCACGTTGCCGCTGCCGCCCGCCTTGTTGTCGATCACCACCGGCTGGCCGATCACGCGCGCCAAAGGCTCGTTGAGCAGGCGGGCCGAGGTGTCCACCACGCCGCCGGGCGGGTTGGGCACGGTGAGCGTGATGGCCTTGCTGGGGTAGTTGTCTTGCGCCATGGCCAGGCCCGAGAGGGCCAGCGTGGCAGCCAGCAGGCTGTGCTTGATCGTCATGTTCGTCTCCACCAGATGTTGTAGTGAAGGTATTGTGGAAACAAGCGAATCCGCAGTCCAATATATTGTTGGTCTTGATCAAGACCTGAAAAGTATCAATGGAACTGCGCCATCTGCGTTACTTCGTCGCCCTGGCGGAAGAGCTGAGCTTCACACGCGCCGCGCAGCGCCTGCATGTCTCGCAGCCGCCGCTGAGCCTGCAGATCGCCCAGCTGGAACAAGAACTGGGCGCCCAGCTCTTCGTGCGCACCAGCCGGCGCGTGGAGCTGACGCTGGCAGGCCAGGCCTATCTGGTGGATGCACGCGCGGTGCTGGAGCGGCTGGACACGGCGCGCCAGCGTGTGGCGGCCATCGGCCAGGGGCAGGCGGGGCGCATTGAAGTGGGGCTGTCGGGCTCGCATTTCCTCGGGCCGTTTCCGGCGGCGCTGGCGCGCTACCGACAAAGCCATCCGGGCGTGGATGTGGTGCTGCACGAGATGCAGCCTTCGCTGCAGCAGGCGGCCCTGCGCGACAAACGCATCGATGTGGGCATCTCGCGCACGGCCGTCAACGACGACCAGCTCGCCAGCACCCTGCTGTGGCCCGACCCTGTGGTGGCGGCTTTGCCGCCCGGCCACCCGCTGGCGGCGCGCAAGGCACTGGCCTTGAAGGACCTGCGCAGCGAGGCCTTCGTGATGCTGCGCCGCGATTCATCAGCCCATGCCGAGCACATGGTGCAGTGCTGCGTGCAGGCCGGCTTTGCGCCCCAGGTGGCGCAGACCACGGTGGAGCTGGCGGCCGTGCTGAGCCTGGTGGCGGCCGGGCTGGGCGTGGCCCTGGTGCCGTCGTCCCTGGGCATGCTGTTCGGGCCGCGCGTGGTGTTCAAGCCCCTGGGCGCCAAAGCGCCGCGCGCCGATGTGCATGCGGTGCAGCGGCGCGACGACCTGCTGGGCGTGGTGCCGGCTTTCGTGCGGGTGATGGCGGGCTGAGGTGGGCTCAGTGCCCCACAGGCACCACACCAGCGACACGCACGGGGATGCCGCTGCGCCGGTCCAGCACACCGCTCCAGTGCGTGAGGGCCAGCGACACCAGCACCACCAGCGCACCAATCCACGGCGTGTGCTGCAGGCCCAGGTGCGTCACGATCAGACCACCGGCCCACGCGGCGCCGGCGATGCCCAGGTTGAACGCTGCGATGTTCAGGCCCGATGCCACGTCCACCGCCTGCGGCGTGAAGCGCTCGGCCTGCTTGACCACATACACCTGCAGCCCCGGCACATTGCCGAATGCCACGGCGCCCCACAGCAGCACGGTGCCCACAGCCAGCCAGGGGTGGGGCGCGGTGAACTGCAGCAGCAGCAACACGGCCGCCAGCAGCGCAAAGATGATGCGCAGCGCCGGGATGGGGCCCAGCCGGTCGGCCAGCTTGCCGCCCCAGAGGTTGCCCACGGCCACGGACACGCCGTACACCAGCATCACCCAGCCCACCGAACCCGCGCTGAACCCCGAGATGTCGGTGAGGATGGGCGCGAGAAAGGTGAACGGAATGAAGGTGCCGCCGTAGCCGATGGCCGTCTTGGCATATACCAGCAGCAGGCGCGGCTCTGCCAGCACCTTGGCCTGCTGCAGCAGCGAGGCGGGCGGGGTATGCGCCAGGTTGCGCGGCACGAAGAGGGCGCTGCCGATGAAGGCTGCCGCGCCCAGGGTTGACACGGCCAGGAAGGTCTCGCGCCAGCCAAAGTGCTGGCCGATGAAGGTGCCCAGCGGCACGCCCGTGACCAGGGCCACCGTGAGGCCGGTGAACATGATGGCAATCGCGCTTGCGGCCCTTTCGCGTGGCACCAGGCCGGTGGCGATGGTCGAGCCGATCGAGAAGAACACGCCATGCGCCAGCCCGGTGAGGATGCGCGCGGCCACCAGTGTCTCGTAGCTGGGTGCCTGCCAGGCCAGCAGGTTGCCGGCGGTGAACAGCGCCATCAGCGCCAGCAGCAGCGCCTTGCGCGGCAGCTTGCCGGTGAGTGCGGTGAGCACCGGGGCGCCGACGGCGACCCCCAGGGCGTACAGGCTGACCAGCAGGCCCGCCGAGGGGATGCTGATGGAAAGGTCTGCCGCCACGGTGGGCAGCAGGCCAACGATCACGAACTCGGTCGTGCCGATGGCAAAAGCGCTGAGCGTCAGCGCGAGCAAGGCAATGGGCATGGGAACACTCCAGTTTTCAGGCTTTCGGGCTCTGGAGTGTGGGTGTTTGGGTCTTGCAGAAAAATAGGGTGAGGCGACATTGATAATTGACTGGAAATCAACAATCAAAGCGCCTGGAGCACCCATGAAAACCACGCTGGAAGAACTGCAGGCCTTTGTCGCCGTGGTGGATGGCGGTTCGATCACGGCCGCAGCTGACGCACTGGGCCAGACTGTCTCTGGCATCAGCCGGGCACTTGCGCGGCTGGAGAAAAAGCTGGACACCACGCTGCTTCGCCGCACGACGCGCCGCACTGAGCTGACCGAGGAGGGCCAGGCCTTTTTGCAGCGCACGCGCGCCATCCTGGCCTCCATCGACGACGCCGAGGAGCACATGGCTGCGCGCCGCCAGCAGCCCGCAGGCCGCCTGCGGGTGAATGCCGCCACGCCATTCATGCTGCATGCCGTGGTGCCCCTGGTGCCAGCGTTTCGCGAGGCGTATCCGCAGATCACGCTGCAACTGGACACGGACGAAACGTACATCGACCTGCTGGAGCGGCGCACGGACGTGGCCATCCGCATCGGACAGCTCCAGGACTCCACCCTGCATGCGCGCCCCCTGTGCACCAGCCGCGTGCGGGTGCTGGCCAGTCCCGACTACCTGGCGCGGACGGGCAGGCCCAAGAGCGCGGCGGACCTGGCGCGGCACACGCTGCTGGGCTTTCACCAGCCTGAGTCGCTTAACCACTGGCCGCTGCGGGGCGAGCATGGTGATGCCTGGCCCATCGTGCCCAGCCTCACCGCGTCGAACGGCGAAACGTTGCGCCAGCTCGCGCTGCAGGGGGTGGGCATCGTGTGCCTGTCCGATTTCATGACGGCCGGTGACCGTGCGCGTGGCGACCTGGTGCAGGTGCTGGCCAAGGACACGGTGGAGGTGCGCCAGCCCATCAGCGCGGTGTACTACCGCAACACGCAGCTGGCGGCACGCATCGCGTGTTTTCTGGATTTTCTGCAGGAGCGTCTGGGCTGAGCAGGCCCGCCTTTAGCGCAATGCGCGCAGCTGCTGCAGGCGAAGCAGCACCGCGTCGATGACGGCATTGGCACCCTCCACATCGCAGCTCCACAGCATTTCCAGCAACTCGATCAAAGCGATGGCGTTCGTTTCCTGCAGCGCTGCACGGGCGGCAGCCTGGAGGTCGTGCAGGTCCAGATCCTGAAGAACATCAACGGTCAATCCCATGGGGCACTCCCTGTTTTTTTGAGGAGGCCCATGGTAGGTGCGTGGCGGCCGGGTGCCGGGCTGCGCGGCATGATCAAGATCAAGGGCCGATGAGAAACCCAGGCGCCCTGGCGCCCGCCGTCAGCCGCGTGCCGGAATCGCCAGCCCCCGGGCCACCGCTGGGCGCGCCACAAACGCATCGAGCACGCGCTGCACTTCCTTGAACTGGCCAAACTCCACCAGGTCGCCCGCGCCATAGAAGCCGATGAGGTTGCGCACCCAGGGCAGGATGGCAATGTCGGCGATGGTGTACTGGTCGCCCATCACCCATGGGCGGCCCGCCAGGCGCTCGTCCAGCACCTTGAGCAGGCGCTTCGATTCGGCGACATACCGGTCGCGCGGGCGTTTGTCCTCATAGTCCTTGCCCGCAAACTTGTGGAAGAACCCGAGCTGGCCAAACATGGGGCCCACGCCGCCCATCTGCCACATCACCCATTGCAGGGTCTCGTAGCGCCCGGCGGTGTCCTCCGGCATCAGCTGGCCGGTCTTGCTGGCCAGATACACCAGGATGGCGCCGGACTCGAACAGCGCCAGCGGGTGGCCGTCCGGGCCGTTCGGGTCCAGGATGGCCGGGATCTTGTTGTTGGGGTTGAGCGAGAGAAACTCGGGGGAGGTCTGGTCGTTGGTCTCAAAGCTCACCAGGTGGGGCTCGTAGGGCAGGCCCAGTTCTTCCAGTGCAATCGACGCCTTCACGCCGTTGGGCGTGGGCAATGAATACAGCTGGATGCGGTCGGGGTGCCGGGCGGGCCATTTGCGGGTGATGGCAAAAGCGGAAAGATCGGTCATGCGAGGTTCCTGAAAAGCCGGTGGAATCGAGAGAAGCTGCCAAGCGTAAGCCCGCACGTGGTTTGACGCAGGGGCGGGGCCATAATCCCATCCCATGCAGATTCGCTTCACCAAAATGCAGGGCGCGGGCAACGATTTTGTGGTGCTCGACGAAACCCAGGGCCGCCTGGGGCTGAACACGGCCCAATACCGCTTCCTGGCAGATCGACACTTCGGTGTCGGGGCCGACCAGATCCTCACCGTGCGGCCTTCTCCTGGTGACGGCATTGACTTCGAATACGTGATCCACAACGCCGACGGCGGCGAGGTGGAGCAGTGTGGCAACGGCGCGCGCTGCTTTGCGCGCTTTGTGCATGACCGGGGCCTGTCGGGCAAGGACACCATCCGCGTGCAGACCAAAAGCGGCGTGATCGCGCCCCGCCTCACGGGCGACGGCCGCGTCACGGTGGACATGGGGCGTCCCGAGTTCAAACCCGCCCAGGTGCCGTTCGACACCACCGGTCTCACGCCCGTGCAGCAGGGTTTGGGGCAAAAATGGCCGCTGGCGCTAGAAGAATATGCCTCTGGTGCTTCTGTTTTGATAGCTGTTGCCTCCATGGGCAACCCGCATGCGGTGCAGCTGGTGGACAACGTGGACACCGCTCCGGTCGCGCAGACCGGGCCGCTGATCGAGCGCCACGCGCGCTTCCCCCAGCGGGTGAACGCCGGCTACCTGCAGATCGTGGACCGCTCCCATGTGCGCCTGCGCGTGTTCGAGCGCGGCGCAGGCGAGACCCTGGCCTGTGGCACCGGCGCCTGCGCGGCAGTCGCCAGCGGCATCCGCCTGGGGCTGCTCGACCCCGAGGTGCAGGTGGACACGCGCGGCGGCCGCCTCACCATTGCGTGGAGCGGTGCCGACACCGATTCCGTTTTCATGACAGGCCCCGCCACCACGGTGTTCGAGGGCCAGATCGACATTCCCGACACGCTCGTATGACTACCCACATCCCACCGATCACCGAAGACGACATCGCCCAGTTCCTCACCAACACGCCCGGCTTCTTCGAGCGCCATGCCGAGGTGCTGGCCAGTGTGCAGATCACCAGCCCGCACGGCGCGCGTGCGGTGAGCCTGCAGGAGCGCCAGGCCGAGATGCTGCGCGAGAAGATCAAGGGTCTGGAGCATCGCATCATGGAAATGGTGCGCAACAGCACCGAAAACGCCGCCATTGCCCAGAAGGTGCACCAATGGACTGGCAGCCTGCTGCAGGTGCGCGACCCGTTCGACCTGCCCCAGGCCGTGGTCGATGGTGTGCGCACCCTCTTCGACGTGCCCCAGGCGGCGGTGCGTGTGTGGGAGGTGGCAGCGCCTTACATCGACGCCGACTTCACCCAGGGCGCGAGCGAGGACGCGCGGGCATTTGCGTCGTCGCTGACCATGCCGTTCTGCGGGCCCAACCTGGGTTTTGAGCCTGCGGGCTGGCTGGCGCAAGAGGCCGGTGAGCCTGCACAGTCGCTGGCCCTGCTGCCGCTGCGCGCAGGCGCCATCGACAGCGCCACGCCTGCGTTTGGCCTGCTGGTGCTGGGGTCGCACGATCCACAGCGTTTTGATGCCACGATGGGCACCGACTTTTTGTCGCGCATGGCAGAGCTGGCCAGCGCAGCCCTTCTGCGGCTTCAGTAGGCAGTCGCAAGCCCCGCCGCCATTGCCAACCCAACGGCGTCTCAGCCACGGCCTCCATGCCTGAAACGCCTGCGGCACCCACCACGCTCGACCCCCACGTCCTGCGGTATCTGGAACATGTGCGCGTCGAAAAGCGGCTGGCCGCGCGCACGCTCAGGCTCTACACCCTCGACCTCGAAAAACTGGCGCAGTTTGCGGCCAGCGCGAATGTGCCGTTGCTGCAGTTACAGACCGCTCACATTCGCCGCTTTGTCGCGCAGATGCACAGCGGCGGCCGCAGCGGGCGGGGCATCGCGCTCATCCTGTCGGGCTGGCGCGGCTTTTTCATCTGGGCGGGGCGGCAGGGGCTGATCCCGCACAACCCGGTGCAGGACGTGCGTGCCCCCAAGGCGCCCAAGCCTTTGCCCAAGGCGCTGGGGGTGGACGACGCCGTGCGGCTGGCCGAATTCGACAACACCGGCGCCGACCCCTGGCTGGAGGCGCGCGATGCGGCCATGGTGGAGCTGCTGTACGGCTGCGGGCTGCGCGTGGGCGAACTGGCGGGGCTCGATGCCATCCCCAACGCCGATACCCAGCGCCAGGGCCGTGGCTGGGTGGACCTGCAAGCGGGCGAGGCCCATGTGTTCGGCAAGGGCAGCAAGCGCCGCAGCGTGCCGGTGGGCGCCGCAGCCACGGCCGCGCTGCAGGCCTGGTTGCAGCTGAGGGCCACACCGTTTGGGGGCGAGGGCACTGCGCGGCTGGACACTGCCCTGTTTGTGGGCCAGCGTGGCAAACGCCTTACCGCCCAGTCCATCTGGCTACGCCTGCGCCAGCGCAGCCAGCAGGCGGGGCTGACCACGCCGGTGCACCCGCACATGCTGCGCCACTCGTTTGCCAGCCACCTGCTGCAGAGCAGTGGCGACCTGCGTGCGGTGCAGGAGCTGCTGGGCCACGCCAACATCACGACCACGCAGGTGTACACGCGGCTCGACTTTCAGCACCTGGCCAAGGTGTATGACGCGGCCCACCCGCGCGCGCGAAAGAAGTCCCCCTGAGTTGCCGTGCGGCGTCCCTCCAAAGGGCGGCGCGCCTGCTGGCCTGGCGGAACCAAGTGACAACCAGGCGCCTCCGAGCAACGTGGCGCCCGCTGTGGAGCGCCCTGGAGTTGTCCTCATGCTGCTGAAATGGATCCAATCGAACCGGTGGTTCATCGTGTTGCTGTTGTGCTTTGGCGTTTTTCGCACTGCAGTGGCCGACTGGAATCCCATCCCTTCGGGCTCGATGCGGCCCACGCTGCTGGAGGGGGACGTGGTGCTGGTCAATCGCTTGGCCTACGACCTCAAGCTGCCGCTCACGGACATGATCCTGGCGCACATTGATGATCCGCAGCGCGGCGATGTGGTCACCTTCTCCTCCCCATTGGATGGCACCCGCCTGATCAAGCGCATTGCGGCCTTGCCCGGAGACACGGTGGAGATGCGCAACGAGGTGCTCTACATCAACGGCCAGGCGGCCGAATACGAGATGCCCGATTCTGTGCAGGAGCCGGTGCTGCCAGGCCACACACTCACGGCCACGCGCTGGACAGAGCGCCTGCTGGGGCATGAGCGCCGTGTGCAGTGGCTGCAGGGCGTGACTGCGCGCAGCAGCTTCGATCCGTTGCAGGTGCCTGAGGGCGAATACCTGGTGCTGGGTGACAACCGGGACAACAGTGCCGACTCGCGCTACATCGGCCTGGTGCCACGCCATCTGCTCATCGGGCAGGCGCACCGCGTGCTGCTGTCGGCCGATGTGCTGGGCCACTGGGCGCCGCGCCTGGAGCGCTTTGGCAAGGCGCTGTAGTCCCTCCAGTTCATCAGGGGCGCGGCCGGCACGCCTGGCCGCGCGGCTCAGACGGCTGCCATCGGCGGATGGGCGTGACCGAGCGAGGGGCGGCGTGCGGGCCTGTGCTGCGCGACAGCAAGTGGCTCATGGACGTGGATGAGGGCTTGGACCGCAGGCAGCTTGAAGGTGGCAACCGTGTCGACCAGTTCGCCCGCCTGCTGGTTCAGGCTGGCAGCGGCTGCGGCCATTTCTTCCACCAGGGCGGCGTTTTGTTGGGTGGCGTGGTCCATCTGCGTTACCGCTTCGTTGATCTGGTCCACCCCTTGGCTCTGTTCGGTGCTGGCGGCAGTGATATCGCCCATGATGTCGGTGACACGGCGGATGGAGGCAAAGACCTCACCCATGGTTTGACCGGCGCGGTCCACCAGGGCAGACCCGGCTTCCACGCGCTCAACACTGGTCCCGATCAGGCCCTTGATCTCGCGGGAGGCCTCGGCCGAGCGGCTCGCCAGCACGCGCACCTCGGTGGCCACCACGGCAAAGCCCCGGCCCTGGTCGCCGGCGCGGGCGGCCTCCACCGCCGCGTTCAGCGCCAGGATATTGGTCTGGAACGCGATGGAGTCGATGACGCCAATGATCTCGGAGATCTTGTTACTGCTGTCGTTGATGTCCTTCATGGTGCGCACCACGTCAGCCACCACCTCGCCACCCTGCACTGCAATCGAGGTGGCGGTCTGGGCCAGCTGGTTGGCCTGGCGGGAGTTCTCGGCGTTCTGGCGCACAGTGGCGTTGAGCTGCTCCATGGAAGCGGCGGTCTCTTCGAGCGCACTGGCTTGCTCTTCGGTGCGCGAAGACAGGTCGTTGTTGCCCTGTGCGATTTGTTCCGAAGCGCTGGCTACGTTGATGGAGCTCTGGTGCACCATGGCTACCATGGTGGCAAGGCTGTCCTGCATGCGCTTGAGTTGCGCCATCAGGCTGGAGGTGTCGCCGGGCCTTAGGTCAATGGCCACGGTCAGGTCGCCGTGCGCCACGCTGCGCGCCAGTGCGGCAGCAGTGCCCGGCTCGGTGCCCAACTGGCCCACGATGCTGCGGGTCACGAGGTAGCCAAAGCCCAGGGCGAATAGCACACCACTGGCAATAGCCAGCGCCACGAACCATCGCGTATTGGCATAGGACTCGACCGCTTGGTCATACTCCTTGCGCGCAGTGTCCAGTTGCACCTGCACCAGAGCGCCGAGCACGTCTTGCAGCGGATCGAGTGCGGGGTACATCTCTCGTGCTGCATAGTCGGTCAGGCCCGGCAGGTCCTTGTTACCGATCAGGTTTTCCAGCGCTTGGACGGCGCCATCGGCTTTGGGCTGCAGCTCTTTGAATTGGGCTGCCAGGCGCACTTCGTCGGCCACCAGCTCGGTCGCCAGATAGGCGTTCCAGTTGTCACTGATGTCCTTCTTGGCTCTGGCGATCGAGTCCAACCCTTGCTGCGGGGTGAGCGCGCCGTCGCGCACCTTGTGTGCGGTATCCACTACGTTCACGGCGTACGCGTCTGACACCAGCTTGATCTGTTTGAGTGGCACCACGCGGTCTTGGTACACGGTATTGAGCCCCGCGTTGGCGCGCTGCATGCCGGTGAGGCCTGCGCTGCCGATCACAACGGTCAGCACGCAAAGTACGGCCAGCAGCAGAGACAGGCGGGTAGAAATCTTCAGGTCATTGAAGTTCATGATTAGCAGTTCCTTGTGGGTGATGCAGCCGCTCAGTGGCTGGTGGCAGGTGTATCACTCGCTACCGATTTGGCAAGAAATTTCTCGATATCGAGCAGGATCAGCATGCGCGGGCCGACCGAGCCGATGGCCAGCAGGTGTTCGGGCTTGACGTTGCCGCGCAGGGCGGGCACGGGGCGCAGCTGTTCGCGCTCCAGCGTGAGCACGTCGGACACGCCGTCCACCACCACACCCACCGTCCGCTGGCCGATGTGCAGCACGATCACCACCTTCAGGTGGTCGTACTGCACAGCGGTCTGGCCCAGCTTCAGGCGCAGGTCGAGGATGGGCACGATCACGCCGCGCAGGTTCATCACGCCCAAAAGCTCACCGGTCGCGTTGGCGATGGTGGTGGGCTTCTCGTACGACCGGATCTCCTGCACGCGCAGGATGTCCACCCCGTATTCCTCGTTGCCTATCTTGAAGGCCAGAAATTCGCGAAGGTCGGTCATCACGGCCTGGGCCGTGCCGGGCGCGGGGGCCAAGCGGGTGATGCTGGGGCGTGTGGCAGAGGTGGTCATCGGAGTGTTTATGATAAAAATGATAATTTACGCAATTCTATCGATTGCAAATCATATTTGTCAAATACGCGGTTTCAATGAGGCAGATCGGCTGCGTTCCTGCCGGGCTGGGAAGGGCTGGCTGGGCCTGCCTGATGGGGGTGTGACCAGGGGCGTGGGTAGCTTTTGCGCGCAGTTTTCCATCGGCGGGTGGCTCACCCGTGCCCGCCAGCACGCACAATCCGGGTCATGAAAACCCTCCGACTCCGCGCAGGCAAAGAGCGCTCGCTGTTGCGCCGCCATCCCTGGATCTTTGAATCGGCCATCGCCAAGGGCGGCGGCGACAGCGGCGAGACCGTGCGCGTGGAATCGCACGAAGGCCAGTTTCTGGCCTGGGCTGCGTACAGCCCCAGCTCGCGCATCCGTGCCCGGGTGTGGAGCTTTGATGAGGCACAACGCATTGATGCTCCGTTTTTTATAGCTGCTTGCGCACGTTCCATAATCGCTAGAGCCCGATTTGATGTGCAAAGTGATGGCGTGCGTCTGGTGCATGGCGAGTCCGACGGCCTGCCCGGGCTCATCGTGGACCGCTATGGCGATACGTTGGTGGTGCAGTTCACCAGCGCAGGCACCGAGCGCTGGAAGGGCGTGATTGCCGATGCGCTGCTGCGCGAAACGGGGCTGACCAAGCTCTACGAGCGCTCGGATGCCAGCGTGCGTTCGCTGGAGGGCCTGGAGCCCGCCACCGGCTGGCTGCGCGGTGGGCCCACGGGTGCGGCAGGTGATGGCGAGGGGCCGCCGCTCGAACTCACGATCCGTGAACACCAGTGGCGTCTGACGCTCAACATCGCTGAGGGCCACAAGACCGGCTTCTATCTGGACCAGCGCGACAGCCGCCAGCGGTTTGCCGACTACACCCAGCGCCTGGGCTTCAAGCATGTGCTTAACTGCTTTTGCTACACCGGTGGCTTCAGCGTGGCGGCACTGGCGGGCATGCGTGCAGCGGGCACTGTGGCCGACGGGCACGTGACCTCCATCGATTCCTCGGGCCCGGCCCTGGAGCGCGCCCGCGCCCATGTGGCGCTCAACGGGTTTGATCCGAACCGTGCCACCTTCCTCGATGCCGACGTGAATGCCTCGCTGCGCCAGTTCCTCAAGGAAGGCCAGCGTTTTGACGCCATCATCCTGGACCCGCCCAAGTTCGCCCCCACGGCGGCCCACGCCGAGCGGGCCGCGCGCGCCTACAAGGACATCAACCGGCTGGCGCTGCAGTTGCTGTCGCCCGGCGGGGTGCTGTTCACCTTCTCGTGCTCAGGCGGCATCAGCGCCGACCTGTTCCACAAGATCGTGGCCTCGGCCGGAGCGGATGCTGGGGTGGACGGCTACATCCTGGAGCGCCTGGGCGGCGCGCCCGACCACCCGATGACGCTGGAGTTTCCGGAGGGCGAGTACCTCAAGGGGCTGGTGGTGATGCGCAAGGGGTGAGCGTTCCGGTGCCAGCAGGGGCTTGACAGCCTCGGTACACTGAAAAAGATGCCCCTGGGTGGGGCACTGCGCCGCGCAGCGCAAGTATTTGATTCCCTTGAAAGACAGATTTATGGCACTGATCCCCGTCACCATCCTCACCGGCTTCCTGGGCTCGGGCAAAACGACGTTGCTCAAGCGCCTCTTGAGCGAGGCCCATGGCCAGAAGATCGCCGTGATCGAGAACGAATTCGGCGAAGAAAACATCGACAACGACATCCTGGTGACCGAGTCCAAGGAGCAGATCGTGCAGATGAGCAATGGCTGCATCTGCTGCACCATCCGCGAAGACCTGCGCGAGACGCTGCAACTGCTGGCGGCCAAAAAGCGCAAGGGCTTGCTCGACTTTGACCGCATCGTGATCGAGACCACCGGCGTGGCCGACCCGGGCCCCGTGGCACAGACCTTCTTCATGGACGAAGAGATCGCCGAAACCTACCTCATCGACTCGATCATCACGCTGGTGGACGCCAAGCATGCGCCACAGCAGCTCAACGACCGGCAGGAGGCGCGCCGCCAGGTGGGGTTTGCGGACCAGATATTCCTGTCCAAGACCGACCTGGTGTCCAAGGACGAGACCGACGCGCTGATCCATCGCCTGAAGCACATGAACCCGCGCGCGCCCATCAAGGCCGTGCATTTTGGCGAAGTGCCGCTCAAGGAGGTGCTGGACCTGCGCGGCTTCAACCTCAATGCCAAGTTGGACATCGACCCGGACTTCCTCAAGGAAGAAGGGGATGGGCATGACCACCACGACCATGACCACGAACATGGCGAGCACTGCAGCCACCCCTCCCACCAGCATGAGCACGGCCATGGTCATCACCATCACCACGATGACGATGTGAAGAGTTTTGTGTACCGATCGGACCGCCCGTTCGATCCGGCCAAGCTCGAAGACTTCCTTGGCGCCATCGTCAATATTTACGGCCCGCGCATGCTGCGCTACAAAGGGGTGCTGAATATGAAGGGCACTGAACGCAAGGTCATATTCCAGGGCGTGCACCAGCTCATGGGCAGCGACCTGGGCCCCCAGTGGGCCGAGGGCGAAGCGCGTACCAGCAAGATGGTCTTTATTGGCATTGACCTGCCCAAGGACATCTTCCTGCAGGGGCTGGAGCAAAGCCTGGTTTGACCTGTTCGCCGGTTCCGAGGGGGCGATGGAGCCCGATTTGTGTTGTATCTGCAACGTTTCCGTTTGCGTCAGCCCAGGTCGATACAATCGCGCCCCGGCAAGAACCTGTGAACAGGTTCTAGACCCCGGAAGGCTTGCCACACGCCCTTGGCTGCGAATGCAGCTGGGGCCCGCCCGTACTGCGAGGAGACCAGGAAGTGAAAGCCGACACCAGCAAATCCAAGGGGGCCACCAAGGCAACCCCTGCCGCGGCGAAAAGCGCCGCCGCCCCAGCGGCACCCAAAGTTGCTGCGAAGGCCACTGCCAAGGCTGCTGCGGCACCCAAGGTGGTCGCGCCCCCGGCCGTGGCGGCACCCGCTCCGGCGCCCGCACTGCAAGCGGGCTCGCAGGTACCCGTGCGCACAACCCGGCCTTCTTCCCGATTGGCCCAATTGACCGTACCATCCATGGCACAGACGGTGGCTTCGACAGCTGCCAAAGCCAGTTATCAACACACCATGCCCACGACCGCGCAAGCGCAGCCCACTTACACGGCTGCCAAAAAAGACCCCAAGCTGGCGAACAACTGGAAAACCAAGTCCGTCGCCGAGCTGACCGACGCTGAAGTCATGGCCATGCCCGACAGCGAGTACATGAACGAAAAGCAGATGGCGTTCTTCCGCCTCAAGCTCGTTCAGCTCAAGCAGGACATCCACAACAGTGCCGGCGAAACCACTGAGCACCTGCGTGAGGACACCGTGGTGGTGCCCGACCCGGCCGACCGCGCCACCATCGAAGAAGAGCACGCACTGGAGTTGCGCACCCGCGACCGCGAGCGCAAGTTGCTCAAGAAGATCGAACAATCCATTGCCCGCATCGATGCGGGTGACTACGGCTACTGCGACGAAACCGGTGAGCCCATTGGTGTGGGCCGCCTGATCGCACGTCCCACCGCCACGCTGTCGCTCGAAGCGCAGCAACGCCGCGAACTCAAGCAGAAGATGTTTGGGGATTGAGCAGGCAGCCGCCTGTTGATCAACGCGCGCACTCTGCACCCTGAGCCATGAGCAAGGAAGAATCCACCCCTGGCGGCCTGCTATCGAAGGTGGTGCGGTTCGTGAAGAATCCGACCGTCAATTGGACGGAGCTGGACTCCCTCCAGGACGACCGGGAGAGCCAGTACAGCAAGCAGATGCTCAAGGAGATGATCGAGCGCAAGCGCCGCAACGATTTTGTGCGGCGCCGCGAGTTCGATCAGCTGCGCAAGCTGCGCCAGCGCGAGGTCTTGCACGGGCAGCGGGTGGAAGATGCAGCAGGGCGCCCCTCGTTTTTCCAGAGCAGCATGGCATCGCCCGACGAGCGGGCCGTCACGCTCAAGAAGATCGACGAGATCGAAGCGCAGATGTCCCAGCAGTGGTGGAAGAGCAAGCAGGGCGCCGACGCACCCACCCAGCCAGGGGTGATGCCGGATTCCAGCACGGAGACGTCTGCGGAAGAGCAAGCCCGTGCCTATGCGCCCACGGTGCCCGGAAGCCTGTCTGCCCCGCTGGATACCAAACCCGCCGTTCAGCCTCTGTTTGCTGATGACAGCATGGCCATTGGCCGCTTTGGTGGCACGGACGCCACCATGCTGCCCGGCAGCGCCCCACACGTCGAAGCATCCTTCAGCCCTGCGGCTCCCACGGCTGCGCCCGCGCCCGCATTCGAACCGGAGGAATTCGTGCACGAACCCGATCTTGAAGAAGCCGCCATCCGGTTTGCCAATGGTGACCATGCAGGGGCCGAGTCTGGCCTGCTGGAGGTGCTGGCCCAGCACCAGCAGGACGATCCAGCGCAGCAGCTGGAAATCTGGATGACGCTGTTCGACCTTTACCGGGCCACCGGGCAGCACGACCGTTTTGACACCCTGGCCATCGACTTTGCCGCGCAATATGGCCGCTCGGCGCCGCTGTGGTTTTCCATCCCGGCGCAACTGGGCCTGGCCGTTGAAGTGGCTCCCGCTGCCGAGCCTGCCGCTGCCATGCGCCGTGATTTCAGCTGGAACGCTCCGCCCACCGTGGCGGTTTCTTCGGTGGCGGCACTGCAGGCCTCGCTGGCCCGTGCTGCGTCACCCTGGACGCTGTCCTGGTCACGCCTTGCTTCGATTGACGAGGCGGCAGTGCCCCTGTTGGCTGACCAGTTCAGCCTGTGGGCCGACCGCGATGTCCAGATCGTGTTTTCGGGGGTTGAAAAACTCCATGCCCTGCTCGATGCCAAGACCCAGTCGGGCGACCGCTCGAACAGCCCCGAGTGGTGGCGTTTGCGCATGGCAGCCATGCGCCTCATGGGCAAGCCCGACGAGTTTGAACTGGTGGCGCTCGACTACTGCGTGACCTACGAAGTCTCTCCGCCCTCCTGGGTGTCGCCACGTTGCGGATACTCGGACAACGAGGGTGTGTCTTCAGGCTCTGCGCCTCTGGCCGCCGACAGCGGTTTCATGGCGTCCGATCTCGGTGAGTCGTCGGTCCCCGCTCCCTTGGAGACCGGACCCGTCGCACAGCTTAGCGGCCATATCGACGGCGATGCCACGCCCCTGCTGCAGCCGTTCGAGGCACACTTCAAGCCCGGCGTGCCGCTGACCATCGCCTGCGACAAGCTGATCCGGGTGGACTTTGCTGCTGCAGGCTCCGTGCTCAACTGGGCGGCTGAGCAACAGGGCCACGGCCATGTGATCCAGTTCCACAACCTGCAGCGGCTGGTGGCGATCTTCTTCAACGTGATCGGAATCAACGAGCACGCCTGGGTGGTTCCCCGGAAGAACTAGAAGCACCTCTCCTGGAGGGCCTGTTCCGGTCCAGATTCCAGTCTTGCGGGCGTTGGGGAATGGCGTGTCGCGTGGTTGGCCAGGCTGCGTGCGCGGCATCCGTCCCGAGGTCGGCTTGCAAAATGCCTGGTGATCCCCATCTGCCGCAGCTATGGATTCATCTCAAGACAACCATCCGGTGTTCCACGGCACCACCATCCTCAGTGTGCGTCGCCAGACGCCTTCCGGCATCCAGGTCGCCATCGGCGGCGATGGGCAGGTCACTCTGGGCAACATCGTGGTCAAGGGCACGGCGCGGAAGGTTCGCAAGCTCTACCACGGCAAGGTGCTGGCGGGCTTTGCGGGCGCCACGGCCGATGCGTTCACGCTGTTCGAGCGCTTCGAGGCGAAGCTGGAAAAGCACCAGGGCCACCTGACGCGCGCTGCCATCGAACTCACCAAGGACTGGCGTACCGACCGGGTCTTGCGCCGCCTCGAAGCCATGCTGGCCGTGGCCGACGCCAGTGCGTCGCTCATCATCACCGGCAATGGCGACGTGCTGGAGCCCGAGCAAGGCATCGTGGCGATTGGCTCGGGGGGCGCTTATGCGCACTCGGCGGCCAAGGCGCTGCTGGTGAATACCGAGTTGTCTGCCCAAGAGATCGTGAAAAAGTCGCTCGAAATTGCGGGCGAACTCTGCATCTACACCAACATGAACCACACCATCGAGACGCTCTGAGCGTACGACGGTGGAACAGGCCCCGCGCTGGCCTCACGGTCAGCGCATCGAGGGCTAAATGCTCTGTTTTTTATAGCTGCTGGTGCATGATTCACTAGCGCTGCAGTCCCATTTGATACCAGGAAGACCTGTATGTCGTCCATGACCCCCCAGGAAATCGTCTCCGAGCTGGACCACCACATCGTGGGCCAGGCCAGCGCCAAGCGTGCCGTGGCCATCGCTCTGCGCAACCGCTGGCGCCGCCAGCAGGTGGAAGGCAGCCTGCGCCAGGAGATCACGCCCAAGAACATCCTCATGATCGGCCCCACCGGCGTGGGCAAGACCGAGATTGCACGCCGCCTTGCAAGACTCGCCGATGCGCCCTTCATCAAGGTCGAGGCCACCAAGTTCACTGAGGTGGGCTACGTGGGCAAGGACGTGGATTCCATCATCCGCGACCTGGCTGAGATGGCTGTGAAGCAGACGCGCGAGACCGAGATGAAGAAGGTGCGCACACGCGCCGAAGATGCCGCCGAGGAACGCATCCTGGACGTGCTGATCCCCCCGGCCCGCGCAGCGGCAGGCAGCGAACCCGCCGCTGACAACACGGCCCGCCAGGTCTTTCGCAAGAAGCTGCGCGAAGGTGCACTGGATGACAAGGAGATCGAGATCGACGTTGCCGAAGGCCGCCCCCAGCTCGAAATCATGGGCCCCCAGGGCATGGAAGAGATGACCGAGCAACTGCGTGGCATGTTCAGCCAGCTGGGGCAGGACAAGCGCAAGACCCGCAAACTCAAGATCGCCGAGGCCCTGAAGCTCATTGCCGATGAAGAGGCGGCCAAGCTGGTCAACGAAGAGGACATCAAGACCCGCGCGGTGGCCAGCGCCGAGCAAAACGGTATCGTCTTCATCGATGAGATCGACAAGGTGGCCGCGCGGCAGGAAAGCAGTGGCGCCGACGTATCGCGCCAAGGCGTGCAGCGCGACCTGCTGCCGCTGGTGGAGGGCACCACGGTGTCCACCAAGTACGGCATGATCAAGACGGACCACATCCTGTTCATCGCCTCGGGGGCGTTCCACCTGTCCAAACCCAGCGACCTGATCCCGGAGCTGCAGGGACGGTTCCCGATCCGGGTGGAGCTGGAATCGCTGTCGGTCAAGGACTTCGAAGCCATCCTCACCCAGACCCATGCGTCGCTGGTCAAGCAGTACCAGGCGTTGCTGGCCACCGAGGGCGTCGCGCTGGAGTTCTCGCCCGAGGGCATCACCCGCCTGGCGCACATCGCCTTTGAGGTGAACGAACGCACCGAGAACATCGGCGCGCGCCGCCTGTCCACGGTGATGGAGCGCCTGCTGGACGAGGTGAGCTTTGACGCCACCCGCCTGGCCGGCCAGGCCATCACCATCGACGCCGCCTACGTCGATACCCGCCTGCAGACCCTGAGCCAGGACGAGGACCTGTCGCGCTACATCCTGTGACCACTCGGTCAACCCTTGAGAGGTCACTTTCATAGGCCTCTCTAAGTGCTTCTTTTTCAACGACTTTTGGCGTTCTGGTGTCTGAAAAAACGCATCTAAGTCGTTGATTTCATTGAAAAGTTTGTGGGACAACCCCCTTGTTCGGTGTGCTTTTCCTGCTACAGTGCAAAAAAGTGCAATTAAGTGGTGAAAAGTGCCCTCAAGGTCCGTTTCTGGACCTGCGAGGCGCAAAACCGAACTGGGAATCTGTCCGTGTTTCAAGGTGCCTCGTCGCTGAGTCTCGATGCGAAGGGTCGGCTGTCCGTGCCGACCCGGCATCGTGACGTCCTCGCGGCCACGGCATCCGGTCAGCTCACCATCACCAAGCACCCGCACGGCTGCCTCATGGTCTTCCCCCGCCCTGAATGGGAGAAGTTCCGCGAGCGCATTGCCCAGCTGCCCATGTCCGCCCAGTGGTGGAAGCGCATCTTCCTGGGCAATGCCATGGATGTGGACATGGACGCTACCGGCCGTGTGTTGATCTCCCCCGAGCTGCGCGAAGCCGCCGGTATTTCCAAAGACACCATGCTGCTGGGCATGGGCAACCATTTCGAACTCTGGGACAAGGCCACCTACGACGAGCAGGAAGCCAAGGCCATGCAGGGTGAGATGCCGGATGTCTTCAAGGACTTCTCCTTTTAAGGCGCGCTGTGACATCCCCCTTGCAACACACCACCGTCCTGCTGAATGAGGCCGTGGACTCTCTCCTGGGCGGCGCAGGCCCGGAGCCTTCCGGCACCTGGATCGATGCGACCTTCGGGCGCGGCGGGCACTCCCGCCTCATCCTGCTCCGGCTGGGCCCCCAGGGGCGCCTGGTGGCCTTTGACAAGGACCCCGAAGCCATCGCCGAAGCAACGCGCATCACCGATGCGCGTTTTTCCATTCGGCACGAAGGTTTTCGCCATCTGGCCGACCTGCCGTCTGCCAGTGCTGCGGGCGTGCTGATGGACCTGGGCGTGAGCTCGCCCCAGATCGACAGCCCCGAGCGGGGCTTCAGTTTCCGTTTTGACGGTCCGCTGGACATGCGCATGGATACCACGCGCGGCGAAAGCGTGGCCGATTGGTTGGCCACGGCCGAAGTCGGTCAGATTGCGGAGGTGATACGTGACTACGGTGAAGAACGGTTTGCTGGCCCCATTGCAAAGGCGATTGTTGCTCGGCGCGAAGAACGGGGTCCTCTTGCAACCACCGCAGAACTGGCCGACCTCGTGGCTGGCGCGGTCAAAACCCGCGAGCCGGGCCAGAACCCTGCAACGCGCACATTTCAAGCTCTTCGGATTTTCATCAACGCCGAGCTTGAAGAGCTGCAACAGGCGCTAGAGGCCAGCCTCTCGGTGCTGCAGCCCGGTGGGCGGCTGGTGGTCATCAGCTTCCATTCGCTCGAAGACCGCATCGTCAAGCAGTTCATCGCCAAGCATTCCAAGGAGGTCTACGACCGCCGCGCACCGTTTGCTGCGCCGCAGGCCATGAAGCTCATCGCGCTCGACCGCATCAAGCCCAGTGCGGCCGAGGTCGAGGCCAATCCCCGCTCGCGCAGCGCCATCATGCGCGTGGCCGAGCGCACGGCGGTAGTCTGACATGACGCGGCTCAACGTGGTCCTGTTGCTGGCGGTGCTGGCCAGTGCGATCTATCTGGTGCACACCCAGTACGAATCGCGCCGCCTGTTCACCGAGCTGGACCGCGCCGTGGCCGAGGCCCGCCGTCTGGAGACGGAGCACCAGCGCCTGCAGGTGGAAAAGCGCGCCCAGGCCACGCCGCTGCGGGTGGAGAAGATCGCGCGTGCGCAGCTGAACATGCGCACCGCCACCCCAGCGATCACCCAGTACGTGTCTGACCCGCAAGGCGTCGCAACTGCCACCGCAGCGGCAGCCGCCGCCGCTTCGCAACCCGCCGGGGTGCAGCCATGAGCCGCAGCGTGCTCTACACATCCAGCCCTTTGCTGGCCAGCAAGACGCCGGTCTGGCGCAGCAAGTTCATCGTGGCGGTGATTGGGCTGGGCTTTCTGGGGCTGGCTGGGCGGGCTGCCTATGTGCAGGTGTTTGGCAACGCGTTCTTCCAGCGTCAGGGCGAGGTGCGTTTTGCGCGCACGCTGGAGCTGCCTGCCAACCGCGGCAAGATCGTGGACCGCAATGGCCTGATCCTCGCGTCCAGCGTGCCGGCTGCCAGCATCTGGGCGATCCCCGAAGACGTGGACCAGGACAGGCCCGAGGTTCGCGCCAAGCTCAAGCAGCTGGCCAAGCTGCTGGACATGCCGCAGGCCGACCTGCTGAAAAAGCTGGCAGATGAGGACAAGACCTTCGTCTGGATCAAGCGCCAGCTCGACTGGGATGTGGGCCAGCAGATTGCGGCTCTGGACATCAAGGGCATCTACCAGCGCAAGGAATACAAGCGCCAGTATCCCGAGGGCGAGGCCGCCGCACACGTGGTGGGCTTCACCAACGTGGAAGACCATGGCCAGGAAGGCATGGAGCTGGCCTTCGACAAGGAGCTGGCAGGCAAGCCTGGTTCGCGCCGCGTGATCAAGGACCGATTGGGCCGCGTGGTGGAAAGCGTGGGCGAAACCGTGCCCCCGGTCGACGGCAAGGACATGCAGTTGTCCATCGACAGCAAGGTGCAGTTCTTTGCGTACCAGAAGCTGCGCGACCAGGTCGCCGCGCACAAGGCCAAGGCGGGCAGTGTGGTGGTGCTTGATGCCCACACGGGCGAGCTGCTGGCGCTGGCCAACTACCCGAGCTACGTGCCCGACAAGCGCCAGAACCTGACTGGCGAGCAGCTGCGCAACCGTGCGCTGACCGACGTGTTCGAGCCCGGCTCGACCATGAAGCCGTTCACCATCGGTCTGGCGCTGGAGACCGGGCGCGTGCGCCCAGAGACCGTGGTGGATACCAACCCCGGACGCATCACCATCACCGGCTCCACGATCTCGGACACGCACAACTACGGCGTGCTCACGGTCGAAGGCGTGATCCAGAAGTCCAGCAACGTGGGTACCACCAAGCTGGCCATGCAGATGCCCGCGCGCGAGATGTGGGAGACCTTCTCGGCCGCCGGTTTTGGTCAGAAGCCCCAATTGCACTTCCCGGGCGTGGTGACGGGCCGCCTGCGCCCCTACAAGAGCTGGCGTCCTGTGGAGCAGGCCACCATGTCGTACGGCTACGGCCTCTCGGCCAGCCTGTTCCAGATGGCACGGTCGTACACCGTGTTTGCCAATGGCGGTCGGGTGATTCCCGCCACCATGCTCAAGACGGCCGAGCCCGCCGTGGGCGTGCCTGTTTTTTCCGAGCGCACGGCCGACCAGGTGCGCAAGATGCTGCAGATGGCCGCAGGCCCCGGCGGCACGGGCCAGAAGGCGCAGACCGTGGGCTACTCCGTGGGCGGCAAGTCGGGCACGGCACGCAAGCAGGTGGGCAAGAACTACGCCTCGGGCAAGTACCGCGCGTGGTTCACCGGCATGGCACCCATCGACAAGCCCCGCATCATCGTGGCCGTGATGATCGACGAGCCCAGCAACGGCGTGTTCTACGGCGGTGCCGTGGCCGCGCCGGTGTTCAGCGAGGTGGTGCAGCAGACCCTGCGCATGATGGGCGTGCAGCCCGACATGGCCGTCAAGCCGCAGATCGTGGCCAATGCCGTGGAGGAGTCGCTGTGATGCAAGCGCCGCTCCACACCCTCCAGACTGCCAGCGACGCGGTGCAATGGCTGCGCACGCGCGTCACCGGCTCCCTGCACACCGACAGCCGCCAGATCACGCCCGGCGACGGCTTTATTGCCTGGCCCGGTGCCGCCACAGACGGCCGCGCGCATGTGGCCGACGCCATGGTGCGTGGCGCCACGGCCTGCCTCGTCGAACAGGCGGGGGTCGAGGCCTTCGCTTTTGCGGGCGACCACATGGCCGCGCTGCAAGGTCTCAAGGCCGCCACAGGGCCCATCGCCGCCGAATGGTTTGCGCAGCCCACGCAGCAGCTGAAGGTGCTGGCGGTGACGGGAACCAACGGCAAGACGAGCACGGCGTGGTGGCTCGCAGGTGCTCTGAATGCGCTATCGAATGAGGAGCAATCAGGGCAAGATCAATGTGCGCTGGTGGGCACTTTGGGCATGGGACTGCCACCCGCGCTCACCTCCACCGGCATGACCACACCCGACCCGGTGCGGTTGCAGCGCGCGTTTGCCCATTTTGTGGCGCAGGGCCTCGGTGCCTGCGCCATCGAGGCCTCGTCGATTGGATTGGCCGAGGCCCGGCTCGACGGCACGCACATCCACGCGGCCATCTTCACCAACTTCACGCAAGACCACCTGGATTACCACGGCAGCATGGCCGATTACTGGCTGGCCAAGCGGGCGCTGTTCGACTGGCCGGGCCTGCAGGCTGCCATCATCAATGTGGACGACCCTGCAGGCGCCCAATTGCATGGCGAGCTGAAGGGCAGTGCCCTGGATCTGTGGAGCGTCTCGGCCCAGGGGGCTGCGCGCCTGGCGGCGCAGGACATCACCCTGGGCGACCAGGGCCTGTGTTTCACGGTGGCCGAGGGCTCTGACCGGCAGCTGTTGCAAACCCGCGTGATCGGCCAGTACAACGTGCTGAACCTGCTGGGGGTGCTGGCCACGCTGCGCAGCCTGGGTGTGCCGCTGGGCCGCGCCGTGCGCGCCTGCGCCAGCCTGCAGCCCGTGCCGGGCCGCATGCAGCGGCTGGTGGCGGTGGGGCAACCCCTGGTGGCCGTGGACTACGCCCACACCCCCGACGCTTTGGACAAGGCCCTGCAAGCCCTGCGCCCCCTGGCCACCGAGCGTGGCGGGCGGCTGTGGTGCGTGTTCGGCTGCGGCGGCGACCGCGACGCGGGCAAACGCCCGCTGATGGGTGCCGTAGCCCAGCAGCAGGCCGACCAGGTGCTGGTGACCAGCGACAACCCCCGCAGCGAAGACCCGGCAGCCATCCTGCACCAGATCCTGCAGGGCACGATTGCCGGTGGCACCGTGCGTGCCGAGCCCGACCGTGCGGCCGCCATCGCGCAGGCCATTGCCGAGGCCGCACCTGCCGATGTGGTGCTGATTGCCGGCAAGGGCCACGAAGACACTCAGGAGGCGGCAGGCGTGCGCGTGCCGTTCTCCGACATGGCCCATGCGCAAGCTGCGCTGCAGGCCCGAGGAGCCCACACATGGGCATGAACACCATTGCACCCGTCATGACACTGCAGCAAGCCTGGGCGCTGCTGCAGCCGCGTATTCCCGCTGCCCGCTTGGTGGGCGATGGCGCCACGCAGCTGGCGCGTGTGCACACCGACACGCGCACCCTGCAGCCGGGCGATCTGTTTGTGGCGCTCAAGGGCGAGCGTTTCGATGCCAACGCCTTCCTGGCCGATGCCCGTGCTGGCGGTGCCGCTGCAGCCATTGCACACGGTGGTCTGGAGGCAGCCGGTTTGCCCGGCATCGAAGTGCCCGACAGCCTGGCTGCGCTGGGCGCACTCGCCACCGGCTGGCGTACGCAGTTCCACCTGCCGCTGATCGGCGTGACGGGCAGCAATGGCAAGACCACGGTGACGCAGATGATCGCGTCCATCCTGCGTGCCTGGCAGGGTGAGGCTGCGTTTGCCACGCAGGGCAATTTCAACAACGACATCGGTGTGCCGCTGATGCTGATGCGCCTGCGCGCCAGCCACCGCGCCGCCGTGATCGAGATGGGCATGAACCACCCTGGCGAGATCGCCACGCTGGCCGCCATGGCCCAGCCCACGGTGGCCTTGGTCAACAACGCGCAGCGGGAGCATCTGGAGTTCATGCATACCGTCGAGGCGGTGGCCCGCGAGAACGGCTCGGTGTTTGCCAGCTTGCCCTCCGATGGCGTGGCCGTGTTCCCGTCAGGGGATGCCTACACGGGCCTGTGGCAGTCGCTGGCCCTGGGGCGGCCCGGCCGCCGCACGGTGACCTTTGGTGATGGCGGTGATGTTCGCTGTGCGCAGGCCACGTGGGAGCGCGGCGCCTGGGCGGTCACCCTGACTACACCACGCGGCGAGATCACGACCCGCCTGCACATCGCTGGCCGCCACAACGTCACCAACGCGCTGGCGGCCACGGCGTGCACGCTGGCAGCGGGTGCACCCGTCGCGGCCATTGCCCAGGGGCTGCGCGACTTCACACCGGTCAAGGGCCGCTCGCGCGCTTTCAGTGTGACCGTCGCGGGCCGCGACATCACGGTGGTGGACGACACGTACAACGCGAACCCCGATTCCATGCACGCTGCCATCCAGGTGCTGGCCGAACTGCCAGGCCCGCAACTGCTGGTGATGGGCGACATGGGCGAGGTGGGCGACCAGGGGCCACAGTTCCACACCGAGGCCGGCGCACTGGCCCGTGAGGCTGGTATCCCCACGATGTTTGCGCTGGGCGCGCAGTCGGTGCACGCCGCGTCGGCGTACGGCGACGGGCAGGGTGGTGTTGCCCGGCATTTCAACGATATGAGCGCACTGCAGGATGCGGTGCGCAACGCCCTGCCCACGGTGGGCAGCGTGCTGGTCAAGGGATCGCGATTCATGAAGATGGAACAGGTGGTCGAGGCGATCAGCGCCGCCGCACTGCCCCCAGAACAACAACAAAAGCCGATCAATCCACGGGAGGGACACCATGGCGCAACGCATTGATATTGCCCGTACGGTGCCAGCCCATGCCGGAGGTGCCACATGCTGCTGATGCTGTCGCAATGGCTGCAGGGCCTGTCGCCCGAGTTCGGCTTCTTTCGGGTGTTCCAGTACCTCACGTTCCGTGCGGTGATGGCCGCCATGACGGCGCTGCTCATCGGGCTGGTGGCCGGCCCCAAGGTGATTCGCATCCTCACCTCGCTCAAGATCGGCCAGCCCATCCGCGGCTATGCGATGCAGTCGCACCTGTCCAAGAGCGGCACGCCCACCATGGGCGGTGTGTTGATCCTGTTGTCGATCGCCATTTCCACCCTGCTGTGGTTTGACCTGTCCAACCGCTTTGTGTGGATTGTGCTCATCGTCACGCTGGGCTTTGGCGCCATCGGCTGGGTGGACGACTGGCGCAAGGTGGTCAACAAGGACCCCGAAGGCATGCGTTCGCGCGAGAAGTACTTCTGGCAGTCGGTGATCGGCCTCATGGCCGCGCTGTACCTAGTGTTCAGCATTTCTGAAAGCTCCAACGCCAAGGTGTGGGAGCTGTTCGTGGGCTGGGTGCAGTCGGGCTTTTCGCTCGACCTGCCGCCCAAGGCGGGGCTGCAGTTGCCCTTCTTCAAGGAAGTGAGTTACCCGCTGGGCGTGCTCGGTTTCGTGATCCTCACCTATCTCGTCATCGTGGGCTCCAGCAATGCGGTGAACCTGACCGACGGCCTGGACGGCCTGGCCATCATGCCCGTGGTGATGGTGGGCTCGGCGCTGGGCGTGTTTGCTTATGTCACCGGCAGCTCGGTGTATTCCAAGTACCTGTTCTTCCCGCACATTCCGGGTTCGGGCGAGTTGCTGATCTTCTGCGCTGCCATGGCGGGCGCGGGCCTGGCTTTCCTCTGGTTCAACGCGCACCCCGCCCAGGTTTTCATGGGCGACGTGGGGGCGCTGGCGCTGGGCGGAGCCCTGGGCACCATCGCCATCATCGTGCGCCAGGAGATCGTGCTGGCCATCATGGGCGGCATCTTTGTGGTCGAGGCCCTGTCGGTGATGCTGCAGGTCACCTGGTTCAAGTTCACCAAGAAGCGCTATGGCGAAGGCCGCCGCCTGCTCAAGATGGCGCCCCTGCACCACCACTTTGAAAAGAGCGGCTGGAAAGAAACGCAGGTGGTCGTGCGCTTCTGGATCATCACCATGCTGCTGTGCCTGATTGGCCTGTCCACGCTGAAACTGCGATGAACCCGAACGATCCTCTTGTCCCTGACCCCCTCGGCACGTCCGAGGCCATGCCCCCGTTGGCAGGGGCTGGGGTGGATGCTGCCGGTGCTCCAGAGGTCGACCCTGGCAGGCAGGATGCTGCGCCCGCGGTACCCGATGTGAATCCAGGGCAGGACAGTGCGGCATCGGGCAGCGAAGTGCCAGACGGCATGCCTCCCGCAGAGGTCACTGAGGCGGCCCCAGGTGCGCCGGCAGGAAAGAGCACCAGCACTGCCTGGAACCCCGAGGCCGTGCCTGCTGTCTCCGCCGCGAAGGCCGCAGCGGATTTTGTGGCGCAGATCTTTGCCGAGGTGGCGGCTCCTGAGTCGGGAGCCGCTGACAGTGCGGGCGCTGCAGACACCGCAGAGGCCGACGAGCCCATGACGCCGGACGTGCCTGCAGGCCCGGCGCGCGAGGGCGTTGCGAACCTGCTGCAAGATCAGCACATCCTGATTCTGGGCCTGGGCGCCTCGGGCATGGCGATGGCACGCTGGTGTGTGCGTTGTGGTGCGCGGGTCACCGTGGCCGACACGCGCGTTGCCCCGCCACAACTGCCTGCGCTGCAGCAGGAGCTGCCCCAGGTGCGTTTTGTGTCGGGCGCATTCGATGCCAGTCTGGTGCAGGGGCAGAGCCTGCACGCGGTCTATCGTTCGCCAGGGCTGAGCCCTGAAGCAGTTGCTCCTGTTTTGGAAGCGGCTCGTGCAAACAACATCAGCGCTGGCGGTGAGTTGAGCCTGTATGCCACGGCCCTGGCCGCGCTGCGTGCATCGCATGCATATGCCCCGGCCGTGCTCGCCATCACCGGCACCAACGGCAAGACCACCGTGACCTCGCTCACCGGTCAGCTGGTGGAACGCTCGGGCAAACGTGTGGCCGTGGCAGGCAACATCGGTCCGACCCTGCTCGACACGCTGGCAGAACACCTGGATTCCGACACCTTGCCCGATGTGTGGGTGCTGGAGCTGTCGAGTTTTCAGCTCGATGGCGTGAATGGGGGTGAAGACGGCTTCGAACCCACAGCCGCCACGGTGCTCAACATCACGCAGGACCACCTGGACTGGCACGGCAGCATCGAGGCCTACGCTGCGGCCAAGGCACGCATCTTTGGCCAGACGGGCTTGATGATCCTGAACCGCGAAGACCCTGCGGTGATGGGCATGCTGCCACCGCCCGTCAAGGTCAAACTGCAAAAGCCGCAGGTGCGCGCGCACATCACTTTTGGTGGCGACATGCCCCGGCGTCCGGGCGACTTCGGCATTGAGGTGGTCAGCGGCATGCCCTGGCTGGTGCGTGCCATGGATGCAGACGAAACCCGCAAGCGTGGTCGCAACGAGGTCGAAGAGGACCTGCATATCCAGCGGCTCATGCCAGCGGATGCGCTGCGCATCCGGGGGCGCCACAACGCCACCAATGCCTTGGCGGCGCTGGCGCTGGCCACGGCAGCGGGCTGCCCGCTGGCGCCCATGCTGTACGGCCTGCGCGAGTACCGGGGTGAGCCGCACCGTGTGGAGCCCGTGGCCATCATCCATGGCGTCGAGTATTTTGACGACAGCAAGGGCACCAACGTAGGCGCCACGGCGGCAGCGCTGGTGGGGTTGGGCACGGAGCGGCGTCTGGTGGTCATTCTGGGCGGAGAAGGCAAGGGGCAGGACTTTGCGCCCCTGGCAGCCCCCGTCGCGCGCTATGCACGTGCGGTGGTGCTGATTGGCCGCGACGCACCGCTGATCCGCGCTGCGCTCCAGGACGCTGGCGTGCCGTTGCTCGATGCGGACACCTTGCCTGAGGCCGTTGCACTGGCCGCGCAGCGCGCCCATTCTGGCGATGCGGTGCTGATGTCGCCCGCCTGCGCCAGTTTCGACATGTTCAAGGACTACGAGCACCGCGCCCAGGTCTTTTGCGAGACCGTGCGCGCGATGGCCGACGATGCGGGCCAGTCGGCCGAGGGCATGCAATGACGGCACCCGCCAGCACCCTGTTGCAACGCGTGACCGGCTGGTTCGGTGGCCTGCCTGGCAAGGCGGCCGACGTGTTGCCCGTGCGCGTGGGCGGCACCGAGTACCGGCAGTCGTCCAGCACGCCCGCGAGCGTGCTGGGCTTTGACCAGGCCTTGCTCTGGGTGGTGGTGGCACTGCTGGCGTGGGGGTTGGTGATGGTGTATTCGGCGTCGATTGCCATGCCGGACAACCCGCGCTTTGCCAACTATGCGTCCACCCATTTCCTGACCCGTCACATGATGTACCTGGTGGTAGGGTTTGTGGCGGCGCTGCTGGCGTTCCAGGTGCCCATGGCGCTGTGGGAGCGGGTGGCGCCCTGGTTGTTCATCGTGGCCTTGCTCATGCTGGTGGCGGTCCTGATCCCCGGCGTGGGCAAGGTGGTCAATGGCGCGCGCCGCTGGCTGTCCATCGGTCCGGTGGGTTTCCAGCCCTCCGAGGTGGCCAAGTTTGCGGTGCTGATCTATGCCGCCGACTACATGGTGCGCAAGATGGAGGTGAAGGAGCGCTTCTTCCGCGCCGTGCTGCCCATGGGCGCTGCGGTGGCCATCGTCGGCGTGCTGCTGCTGGCCGAGCCCGACATGGGCGCCTTCATGGTGGTGGCCGTGATTGCCATGGGCATCCTGTTCCTGGGCGGTGTGAATGCCCGCATGTTCTTCCTGATCGCAGGGGTGCTGGTGGGTGCCTTTGCGCTGATGATCGCCAGTTCGCCCTGGCGCCGCGAGCGCGTGTTTGCGTACCTGGATCCCTTCAGCGAACAGCATGCACTCGGCAAGGGCTACCAGCTGTCGCACTCGTTGATCGCCATCGGGCGCGGCGAGGTGTTTGGTGTAGGGCTGGGGGGCAGCGTGGAGAAGCTGCACTGGCTGCCCGAGGCGCACACCGACTTCCTGATGGCCGTGATCGGCGAAGAGTTTGGCCTGGTGGGCGTGGTCGCGCTCATCGTGCTGTTCCTGTGGATGACCCGCCGCATCATGCACATCGGCCGCCAGGCCATTGCGCTGGACCGCGTGTTCGCGGGGTTGGTGGCGCAGGGCGTGGCGATCTGGATCGGTTTTCAGGCCTTCATCAACATGGGCGTGAACCTGGGCGCGCTGCCGACCAAGGGGCTCACGCTGCCGCTGATGAGTTTTGGCGGGTCGGCGATTCTGATGAATCTGGTGGCGCTGGCGGTGGTGCTACGGGTCGATTACGAAAACAAACTTCTCATGCGCGGAGGCCGCGTATGAAAAGTTTGTTTCACCAAAACAAGCTGTGCATTGCGCAAGCAATGCCAGGCACGCAGTGCCTCATGCGCGGAGGCCGCGTATGAGCAAGCAAAAGACCGCACTCATCATGGCCGGTGGCACCGGTGGCCACATCTTCCCCGGCCTGGCCGTGGCCGAAGAGTTGCGCACGCGTGGCTGGCGCGTGCACTGGCTGGGCGCGCCCGGCAGCATGGAGTCACGCATCGTGCCGCAGCACGGCTTTGCGCTGGAACTCATCGATTTCTCGGGCGTGCGCGGCAAGGGGCTCGTCACGCTGGCCCTGCTGCCGCTGCGCCTGTTGCGTGCGTTCTGGCAGGCGCTGCAGGTCGTGCGCCGTGTGAAGCCCGATGTGGTGGTGGGCCTGGGCGGCTACATCACCTTTCCGGGCGGGATGATGGGCGTGCTCGCGGGCAAGCCCCTGGTGCTGCACGAGCAGAACTCCGTGGCGGGCATGGCGAACAAGGTGCTGGCCGGTGTGGCCGACCGGGTGTTCACCGCCTTCCCCAACGTGTTCAAAAAGGGCCAGTGGGTGGGCAACCCGCTGCGCACCGCCTTCACGCAGCAGCCCGGCCCGGCCGAACGGTTTGCGGGCCGCAGCGGCCCGCTGCGCCTGCTGGTGGTGGGTGGCAGCCTGGGCGCGCGTGCGCTCAACGAGATCGTGCCCCAGGCCATTGCGCTGATGCCTGCCGACCAGCGCCCCACCGTAGTCCACCAAAGCGGTGTGGCGCAGATCGATGCGCTGCGCGCCAACTACGCCGCCGCAGGTGTCGAGGCAGAGCTGACGCCTTTCATCGACGACACCGCCAGCGCGTTCGCAGCGGCCGACATCATCGTCTGCCGCGCGGGTGCGAGCACCGTCACCGAGATCGCGGCCGTGGGCGCCGCGTCCATCTTCGTGCCCTTCCCGTCGGCCGTGGATGACCACCAGACCACCAACGCGCAGTTCCTGGTGAATGCGGGCGGCGGCTGGCTGGTGCAACAGCGCGACCTGACGCCGCAAGGGTTGTCTGAAATGCTATTGAAATTGGAGCGGTCCACGCTTGTGGATGTAGCGCTCAAGGCCAAAAACATGCAAAAAATCAACGCCACCCGCGAAGTGGTGACTGCCTGCGAGGAGTTGGCATGAAACACGCGATTCGCCACATCCACTTCGTCGGCCTGGGCGGCGCCGGCATGAGCGGCATTGCAGAAGTCCTGTTCAACCTGGGCTACCGCATCTCGGGCTCGGACTTGGCCGACAGCGCCACGCTGCGCCGCCTGGCCGACCTGGGCATCAAGACCTGCCTCGGCCACGCGGCCGCGCACATCGATGGTGCCGACGCCGTGGTCACGTCCACAGCAGTCACATCGGACAACCCCGAAGTGCTGGCCGCACGCGAAAAGAAGATCCCCGTGGTGCCGCGCGCACTGATGCTGGCCGAGCTGATGCGCCTCAAGCAAGGCATTGCCATAGCCGGCACACACGGCAAGACCACCACCACCAGCCTTGTGACCAGCGTTCTGGCCGAGGCGGGGCTGGATCCCACCTTTGTGATCGGCGGCAAGCTCAACAGTGCGGGCGCCAATGCCAAACTGGGCAGCGGCGACTACATCGTGGTCGAGGCCGATGAGTCTGATGCGTCGTTCTTGAACCTGCTGCCCGTGATGGCCGTGGTGACCAACATTGACGCCGACCACATGGAGACCTACGGCCACGACTTCGGTCGGCTCAAGGGCGCGTTTGTCGATTTCCTGCACCGCATGCCGTTCTACGGCACGGCCATCCTGTGTGTGGACAGTCCCGCTGTGCGCGACATCCTGCAGAGCGTGACCTGCCCCATCACCAGCTACGGCTTCTCTGAAGACGCGCAGGTGCGCGCCATAAACGTGCGCGCCGAGGCGGGCCAGATGCGCTTCACCGTGCAGCGGCGCAACGGCGTCACGCTGCCCGACATGGAAATCGTGCTCAACCTCGCGGGCGAGCACAACGTGCTCAACGCGCTGTCGGCCATTGCCGTGGCGGTGGAGCTCAACATCCCCGACGACGCCGTGCAGCGCGCGCTGGCGGGCTTCAAGGGCGTGGGCCGGCGCTTCCAGCGCTATGGCGATCTGCCCGCGAAGGACGGCGGCACCTTCACCGTCATCGACGACTACGGCCACCACCCTGTGGAGATGGCTGCCACGCTGGCGGCCGCACGCGGTGCGTTCCCCGGGCGGCGCCTGGTGCTGGCCTTCCAGCCGCACCGCTACACCCGCACGCGCGATTGCTTTGAAGATTTCGTCAAGGTGATCGGCCATGCCGACGCGGTGCTGCTCACCGAGGTGTATGCCGCTGGCGAGGCGCCGGTCGTGGCCGCCGATGGACGCTCGCTGGCCCGTGCCCTGCGTGTGGCCGGCCGTGTGGAGCCGGTGTTTGTGGACAACGTGGTCGATCTGCCCCAGGCCATTGCCGACAACGCACGCGCGGGCGACGTGGTGATGTGCATGGGAGCCGGCTCCATTGGCGCAGTGCCCGGCAAGGTGGTTGAGATGCTACAGAATAATGAGCTGAAAGCGCATGAAGGGAGCGCACTATGACCCTTCCTGAATCGAATATCGATGTGAAGTCGCTGGGCAAGGTTGCCGTCCTGATGGGCGGGGACTCGGCCGAGCGCGAGGTGTCGCTGATGTCGGGCAGCGGCGTGCTGCAGGCGCTGCGCTCGCGTGGGGTGGATGCCCATGCGTTTGACCCCGCACAGAACGCGCTGGGTGATTTGAAGCGCGACGGCTATGCGCGCTGCTTCATCGCGCTGCACGGCCGACATGGCGAAGACGGCACGGTGCAGGGCGCGCTGGAGCTGCTGCGCATTCCGTACACCGGCCCCGGCGTGATGGCATCGGCCATCGCCATGGACAAGGTCATGACCAAGCGGGTGTGGCTGGCCGAGGGCCTGCCCACGCCCCGCTATGTGTGGCTGGCTCCGGACCGGCAGCAGCGCGAGGTGGTGCGCACCGTGCCCGACGAGCTGGGCCTGCCGCTCATCGTCAAGCCGCCGCGCGAAGGATCGTCCATCGGCGTGACCAAGGTGCGTGGCTATTCGGACATGCAGGAGGCCGTGCAGCTCTCTGCCCAGTACGACCCCGACGTGCTGTGCGAAGAGTTCATCGAGGGCGAAGAGGTGACCTGCCCCGTGCTGGGCCAGGGCGCCAGCGCGCGTGCGCTGCCGGTGATCCGCATCGTGGCGCCCGATGGCGCCTACGACTACCAGAACAAGTACTTCACCGACGACGTGAAGTACCAGTGCCCAAGCGGCCTGCCCGAGGCCGAAGAGCGCGAGATCCAGCGCATCGTGCTGGAGGCTTACCGCACCCTGGGCTGCCGGGGCTGGGGCCGTGCCGACCTGATGATCCGCGCGAGTGACCGCAAGCCCTTCCTGCTGGAGATGAACACATCCCCTGGCATGACGGGGCATTCGCTGGTGCCCATGTCGGCCCGCGCCTCGGGCATCAGCTACGAAGAGCTGTGTCTGCGCATCCTCGCCGATGCGGCCCTCGACACGCCCGCAAAACCAAAGGCCGCCTGATGACCCAGACGCTGCCCGCACCCCTGGACGTCAAGCTCATGAACCTGACCGCGTCGGTCCTGTTCGTGGGCTGCGCCCTGGCCGTGCTGGCGGCGGGGGTGGGGTGGGTGCTGCGCTACCCCGGCTTTGCCATCGCACGCATCGTGGTGCAGGGCGAGCTGGTGCACAACAACGCGGTGACCCTGCGGGCCAATGTGGCGCCACATCTGGTGGGCAACTTCTTCACCGTGGACCTGCGTGCCGCCCGCGAGGCCTTCGAGCAGGTGCCCTGGGTACGCCGCGCGCAAGTGCGTCGGGTGTACCCCGGCAGCTTGCGTGTGGAGTTGCAGGAGCATGACGCGGTGGCGTACTGGGGGCCGGACACCGGCTCAGCGCTGGTCAACAGCCAGGGCGAAGTCTTCGAGGCCAATGTGGGCGACGTGGAGCAGGAGGGCCTGCCGCGCCTGCAGGGGCCTACAGGCAGCTCGGCCGAGGTGCTGCAGATGTATGGGCTGCTGGAGCCAGTGTTCAAACCTCTGGGCCTGGACGTGGAAGAGCTGCAGCTGACCGGGCGAGGCGGCTGGCGCGCGACCCTCGACAGCGAGGCCGTGGTGGAGCTGGGAGGCGGTACGCCGCAGGAAGTGGTGCAGCGCACGCAGCGTTTTGTACGCACCCTGACCCAGGTGGCCGCGCAGTATGGCCGCCGCGTGGACGCGCTGGAGTCTGCGGACCTGCGCCACGCCGGGGGCTACGCCCTGCGCCTGCGGGGTGTGACCACAGTGACTGCAGACGCAACCGGCGCGACGGCCGTGCGCAAGAGGTAATGGCATGAGGCAAGACAGAGCAAAACGCAGCACTCTGCGGGCCCCGAGAGGGCGGTGCGAGGGGTTGGTGGGACAGCGGGACAGAACCGAGAAGGGCAGAGACTGATATGGCAAGAGAATACAAAGACGTCGTCGTGGGGCTGGACATTGGCACCGCCAAGGTCATGGCTGTGGTGGCCGAGGTTCTGCCCAATGGCGAGCTCAAGCTCGCAGGCTTGGGCGTGGCCCCAAGCAATGGTCTCAAGCGCGGCGTGGTGGTCAACATCGATGCCACCGTGCAGAGCATCCAGCAGGCGCTGAAAGAGGCCGAGCTGATGGCGGACTGCAAGATCCAGCGCGTCTACACCGGCATCACGGGCAGCCACATTCGCGGTCTCAACTCCAGCGGCATGGTGGCGGTGAAGGACAAGGAAGTCACGTCGGCCGACGTGGCCCGCGTGGTGGAGACGGCCAAGGCCATCAACATCAGCAGCGACCAGCGCCTGTTGCTGGTGGAGCCGCAGGAATTCGTGATCGACGGGCAGGATGTGAAGGAGCCCATCGGCATGAGCGGCATCCGCCTGGAGGCCAAGATCCACATCGTGACCGGCGCGCAGAGCGCGGCCGAGAACATCATCAAGTGTGTGCGCCGCTGCGGCCTGGAGGTCGAGCAGCTCATGCTCAATCCTCTGGCCAGCAGCCAGGCCGTGCTCACTGACGACGAGCGCGAGCTGGGCGTGGTGGTGGTGGATATCGGCGCGGGCACGACCGATGTCGCCATCTTCACTGGCGGCGCGATCCGCCACACCGCGGTGATTCCGATTGCGGGCGACCTCATCACCAGCGACATCGCCATGGCACTGCGCACCCCGACCAAGGACGCAGAGGACATCAAGGTGGAAAGCGGCTACGCCAAGCAACTGTTGGCTGACCCCGAGGCGCAAGTGGAAGTGCCCGGCCTGGGCGACCGCAGCCCGCGCATGCTGAGCAAGCAGGCGCTGGCCGGTGTGATCGAGCCGCGTGTGGAAGAAATCTTCTCGCTCGTGCAGCAGGTGGTGCGCGAGTCGGGCTACGAAGAAGTGCTGTCGTCGGGCATCGTGCTCACGGGCGGCAGCTCGGTCATGCCGGGAATGATCGAACTGGGCGAGGACATCTTCCTCAAGCCCGTGCGGCGCGGCATACCGAAGTATTCCAGCGCCCTGGCTGACATGGTGGCCCAGCCCCGTGCAGCCACCGTGATGGGGCTGCTGGAAGAAGCGCGCCTGGCACGTCTGCGCGGCTTCAAGGTGGCTCAGAAGAGTGGGTCCATGAAGACCGCATTCGGGCGCTTCAAAGATTTCATCGTGGGGAATTTCTGACCATGAAATACCCCCTGTGGCTAGCGCGTGGGAGCCCTCACCAGATACCGCGCGAGCGATGGCGATGTACAGGACCGCCACGCACTACAAGAAAAATGATCCCATCTCTCAATTGGCAATTGCATACGAATTTAGAACCAGGAGCTCCAAGATGACCATCGAAATGATCGAAGCCGAAGAATTCAACCAGGGCACCCAGATCAAGGTGATCGGTGTGGGCGGTGGCGGCAGCAATGCCGTCGAGCACATGATTGCCCGCAGCGTGCAGGGCGTGGAGTTTGTCAGCGCCAACACCGATGCACAGGCGCTCACGCGCAGTTCGGCGCACCGCGTCATCCAGCTGGGCAACAGCGGCTTGGGTGCTGGGGGCAAGCCCGAGAAAGCCCGCGATGCGGCTGAGGCGGCGGTTGCCGATATCCGTGAAGCCATCTCTGGCGCCCACATGCTGTTCATCACGGCGGGCATGGGCGGCGGCACGGGCACGGGCGCTGCGCCCGTGATCGCGCGCGTGGCCAAGGAGATGGGCATCCTGACGGTGGGCGTGGTCACCAAGCCTTTCGACTGGGAGGGCGGTCGCCGCATGAAGAATGCGGACGATGGCCTGGCCGAACTGGAAGCCAACGTGGACTCGCTGATTGTTGTGCTCAACGAGAAGCTGCTGGACGTGCTGGGCGACGACATCACCCAGGACGAGGCCTTTGCGCACGCCAATGACGTGCTCAAGAACGCTGTGGGCGGTATCGCTGAGATCATCAACGAATACGGCCAGGTGAACGTGGACTTTGAAGACGTGCGCACCGTGATGGGCGAGCCCGGCAAGGCCATGATGGGCACGGCCACGGCCAGCGGCCCAGACCGCGCACGCATCGCAGCCGAGCAGGCCATCGCCTGCCCGCTGCTCGAAGGCATCGACCTGTCGGGCGCCAAGGGTGTGCTGGTGCTGGTCACGGCCAGCAAGGGCAGCCTCAAGCTGTCCGAGTCACGCCAGGCCATGAACACCATCAACGCCTACGCATCGACCGACGCGCACGTGATCTTTGGTGCTGCCTATGACGAAAGCCTGGGTGACGAGATCCGCGTGACCGTGGTGGCCACGGGTCTGTCGCGTGCCAATGCGCGCCGTCAGCCCATCTCGGTGGTGCAGGGTGGCCTGCGCACGGGTACGGACAACATGGCCTACCAGATGCCTGTCGCCGGTGTGGGTACGCTGGGTGGTACCGTGGGCGTGCAAGGCGGCCACACGGGCAGCGCGCAGGCCGACTATGGCAGCATGTCGGTACCCAGCGTGTGGCGTACCAACCGCACGCAGGCCGCAGCCCGCGTGGATGCCCTGTCGTCCGGCGGTATGGATGACCTGGAAA
>NZ_QAIM01000132.1:0-10932 GCF_003061035.1 Acidovorax sp. HMWF018 | reverse complement strand
TGTCTTGATCTGCGGCCATTGCCAAGGTCTGCTGCTTCATCTGCGGATAACGTTTGACCCCTCTCAATGGTGGACCTTAATCAGCGTTGCCTTAGGTACCGTGTAGGCCTGCACGATCTCCGGCAACTCCTTGGTCAGCCGCGCTGTGTCGAGCTGCGTCCCATCCCGGCTGCGTTTGAAACTCACTTCCCCGTTCTCAAACACAGCCCGACTGGAGTCCCCCATGCGCTGCTGAATCGTCTGCTTGAGCTGTGCCTCCAGCGCCGTGTTGGTCGCCAGCACCTCCCGCACCGCCAACAGGTCTGAAAACACCGCCCCCATCACCAGGTCGTGCTTAAGGTTCAGGGTGAAACCCGTGTCCCGGGGATACAGCGCCCGCAAAGCCCGGTCTGCCGAATCCGACCCATCAGCCGGAGGTGCCTGGCCCCGCTCCACATACCCCCAGAACTCCCGCTCCAGGGTGATGAGCTGGGCGATCAGCTCCTCATCCCGTTCGATCCGGAAGATCTGCAACTCCTGACCCCCGAGCAACACCGCCACATCTGCAGCCTGTTTGCCCGTCACGGCCAACTGGTGCTGCACCTGCAACTGCACATACTCCGGCACCCCATCGCGCCAGAGCCAGGCCCCCTGAATGCCAGCGGTCTTGCACTCCAGCAACTGGACATCCGGGGCCCCCATCACCTCCCGGTCGATGTTGGCCAGCATCCAAGGATGCTCGGGATGCTGCAGCACCGCATTGATGCGCCGTACCCGGTTGCCCGTATGGCGGGTGTAGTGCGCAGCCACAATGGGCTCCAGAAGCGAACCCCAGTACATGGGACTCAAATCGTCCGCACCGCCGTCCCCTGGTGGGGCGACAGGCGCACGACCGGTCTTCTCCATCCACAACTCCAGCTGCGACTGGTAGGGGTTGAGCCCCACCGCAGCCGCAGCATCTGAACTCCCGATACCTCCTTTGCGGACCTGCAACCACTGATCGCGATCCAGGTCTTGGGTCTTGACCAGCCGAAGGGCAGGGCGGGGTTTGGTGGGAGATGAACCCACCGGTGAAACAACAGGTTGAACCATGCTGACTCCTTGAATGTGAAAGAAACGAACACCAGCACGACCCCCAAAACAAAAGACCCCGGTTCACTGAAGGAGCCGGGGTCTATGCCGTGAAGGGCGATGGAGGTGAATGGATGAGGTGCGAGACAAAACCAGGACAAACCGCAACAGCGGCAGACCCAGTCACGACGCCAACTGCAACGCCTGCTCCAGCGCCCGCTGCTTGAGCGTGGCCCCCTGACCAAACCAGGCACTGTCCAGTCGGTACTCCTGACTGCGCGCCCGGCGCTCGTGGTCCACGAACTCTGTGACGGCGCACAGCAGGCCCCAAGCCGTGCCCTTCGCGGCGGCCAATTCAGCCCCCCGGCCCTGGCCCTCATACATGGCCTGCACCTTCTTGAGTGCGCGCTCATTGGTGAGACCTGCAGACGCATCCGCATGCCCATCCGTCTGGCACAGCACCTTGAGGAAGTAGTTCATGGACTCATGGCTCTTGACCTTGCGCTCGGACAGGGTCTTCATGCGGTACATGAAACCGTCCCATTGCGAGACGGCAATCCCCAACTGCTTCTTGACCGCCTGCGCGTCAAAGCTGGTGCTGTGGGGCACCTTGATCGCACTCGATGTTCCAGACAGGGCAATCGAGAGGGTGTTGTTGCAGACCACCCGCACCGTTGTCGGTGTGGCCGTGGTGGCCAGCGTCCCGTCGCAGGAGGTGGCCAGCAGCAGATAGCCATTGACCACATCGTTGCCTTTGAGGGCCGAGGACTTGCCGGTACGGGCGAGGGCCCAGAACTTGCGCCCGGCCTTCAGAACCCCGGCGGTCTCCAGCTCATAACCAGAGACTTCCGTCAGATCCCGGTAGAACTCCAGCACCTGCTTGGGTTGCACCACCTGGTAGCGGGCGCTGACCACTGACAGGGGGGCCTTGGTATCGCTGCGGTACAGCACCTTCTGATCGGGGAACTCCATGGGTTCGCCATAGAGGTCTGAAACAGAAGACGCGGTGCCAGATCCGGATCCGGAGCCAGAACCAGATTCGGTGGCCATGTAGCGCACCGGGGTCTCGCGGATGGTCCAGTCCATGCCCGCTTCACGGGCCCAGACATCGATGGGTTGTTTGGCGGGCAGTTGTTGACCCAGGTTGTGCCAGGGGGTCTCGCCGACATAGGCCATGGTTTGAACGAGATGTGCCATTGAAATACTCCTTGAAGAAATGGAATAGAGAACAAGAAAACGAAAGACCGACAACACGAAAACCTCCCGCCCACGGCTGCGCCACTGCGTGTCTCCGAAGAGCGCACAGCAAGGACGAGGAGTCGGGCAGGGGAGTGAGAGAGGAAGAGAGAAAGGACGCGCGAGACTGAGAAGTCAGCAGGACGGAAACAGCCCATGCACCTCAGTCACGTGGAGGGCTAAAGGTGTGGCCGCATTCCAGGCAGCGGTAGTTGGCGAGGCAGTTCTGATCGACGGCTTCACCGATCTTGCTGCCCACTTCGCAACCGATGGCGCCGCCCACCAGGCCACCGAGGGCGGCACCGGCGAGACCGCCAAGGACTGACCCTGCAGGACCGGCGAATGCGCCGAAAGTAGCGCCCAGTCGGGCACCGCGCAGCGCACTCGCTGCACCACTGGCGGCTCCTGCGATAGCACCGACGGCACAGCCGGTATTGCGACCGAGGTCGCGGGATTCCAATCGTGGGGATTGGCATTGGGGACAGGTGAGCATGGAAATTTCCTTAAAAGAACATGCAGGTGGAAGAACCAGAAAACCGAGACAGACAGATCAACAGGCAGCCCCAAAAAGCAAAAGCCCCGGGTGCGTGAACACACGGGGCTGGGGAGAGCTGGAGATGACTGAACCGAGAGGCAAAAAGGCAGAAAAACCCGACCCAGACGGCATAAAGCCCGGCAGCTCAAAATGAGCTTGCCGGGCTTTATGGGCGTTGGACGGCTGCCTATGGGCAGACGGCGGTCAGGTCACAGGGGTGATATGTGACTGAAGAAATTTAGGATCGAAGGAAAAATGCTCTCTTCAGGCTCACGTGGAGCCCTCGAAGGGCATTGCCAAAGAATCTCAAGTCACTGTGGGCTGCCTTTGGACGTTTGATGACGGTCCTTCCGTGGTACGTACACATTGCCGTACAGAGCGCACGATGGAGATGGTCTGCAGGGACCGTTCCTTGTTGTGGATGGCAAAGCAGTGGCGGCCGTACTTGCCTTGGATCACACGAATCTGTGCTTCAGATGTGGGAGGCTGAGGAGTTTGCTGTGCGCTGTGTATCAGGCGCTTGATCTCGTATTGATCGGGATCTGAGACCGATTGGCCTGGCTGATGGCGGTGCAGGATCTCTCGGTAGAAGAGGCTGGCTTTGTTGATGCTGGGAAAGTCCTGGCCGTCGATGTGGACGGGGATTCGGGATGGCATGAGAACTCCACGGGTCGCGGGGACCGTTGTTGTTGAACAAGTGGAGTGGCCCGGGCTACTGTGAACCACTCACAGTATTGGGGCTAACATGCTGAGAGAAGTGATCGGATTGCATTGAGCGCGTTGTTCTTAACGGTCGCTCGTAATTCCTTCACTGATTCTTAAGAATTCGACGAATAGCACCAGAACCCTAGAAATGAAAAGTAGCTTTACAGTAGACGCAGCGGAAAAGATGTCGGCAGTAACTGTCGAAGAGGCTGCAAGTTTTCTTGACATTGACCCTTCAAAATTCATCGATGAGGCGATCCGCTTCGATATTTGGATCTACATCGAAGTGCCTATTGGTGCCCCACTGGCGGCAACTTATGTCAATTCGTCAAGGCGTGCTTTGGATGCGTTCAAACACGATGATTTTAGTGCTCTGGCGACCGAAGATGGTAATTTCTCTGGGTACACTTTGAATTATTACGGCGCTGCTTTTCAGTTGCGTGTCGGATCTGAAGTCCTGAGGGCAATAAAGCAATCCGGAGTGTCATGGCAACAGCGTTTCTGGAATTTCAGGCGCTCTGCTCCAGCACCTGAGTTTCATTCAGATTTCAAGAGCGTTGAGGATGAGGCTCGATGGAGAGATCCTACTTATGAGGCCACTGCTTGCTTCATTACTCCAATCATTCATCTGGGTGAAAAATATTCGCTCGATTTTTATGTCATTAAAAAATCATATCTTCTGGTTTCGGGTCCCGATCTAGCGAGGTGGATGGGGTATGCTGGTTACGATTCAACCGGCCGGTACCCTCGCTTCCCCAGAGATCGCCATAATTTCTTGACAAAGAGCGGGAGTAAATCACCAACGTTTCAACAACAGGAAGAAGCGAACCGACAGGTTTCATTTGATGAGCCATGGGCGCAGCAGGTTATCCAACTAGTCGATGAACTGCTTAATTTGCTTTATCAAAAGAAAACTGCTTCGATATCGCACTTTACAGTGAATCGTGGGGCTGGCCTTCGAGAGTTGGTCAAGGTTTACTGCGGTTTTATGGTGCGTTATCCGAAAGGGCCAAGAACTTTCGAACGTTTTGACGATTATTTATTCAAGGAGAGATGCTTCTCTGCAATGGAGTTTTCCGAAAATTACAAGAAAAAGTTATTTCATGTGTTGATTGCAAAAAGTGTATTTGCCCAAGGGAATAGAAAAAGGCTCGGGACCCATCTGTCTCGCACGAAGATATTGAAGGAGCTTGAGGACTTGCAGGTGAGTAAAGGTCTGCTTATCATTATTTCCGTGGCTGCCGAATATATTGGTCAAGACTCCCTTGTTAGTGCCTCGGTGCTAGATAAGAGCTTTATAGATCTCGGCATCTCAGCGAACAACATGCCGGTCATTAAAAGGATACTTGCGCTTCATGATGCGACAACCGGGCCTAAACCGACCAAAGCAGGTAAGCAATTCTTTGTTCCATAGGTGAAGGGTCGAAAAGTGCAAGTCGATTTTGCTCGGCTTCGCGGTATCCGTCCGGTGACCCCATATTGAAAGCGCCGTGAGAAGCGGGCATCGTGTCCACGATTGGAGGATCGTGGAGACGATGGAACAGTTTTCAAGCGAAGGCCGGCCGCGCCGGCGTGAATACAGCAAAGCGTTCAAGGCACAGTTGGTGGCAGCGTGCGCGCAGCCCGGAGCCAGTGTCGGTGGTGTGGCCTTGTCGCACGGACTGCACGCGAACATGGTGCACCGATGGATTCGGGAGGCGGGCCCTGTGCGCGCGCAACCGGGCGTCGGTACGGATGCTGAGCCCGGCTTCATCTCGCTGCCGCTCACGGCAATGGCCGCCAGCACCCATGATGAGCAAGCGCTGGCTGCGTTTGCGCCATCCCCGCCTTTACCGCCGCCATCTGCGCCAGTCCAGGTGCGCCTGCAACGCGGCGAACTGGTGGTCAGTCTGCAGTGCCCAATGGGCCAGTGCGGGGCGCTCTTGCGCGAGGTGTTGCGGTGATCCGGGTCGATGCGGTCTGGATGTCCACGCAACCGCTGGACATGCGCACCGGCCCCGAGACGGCCCTGGCCAGAGTGGTGCAAGTCTTTGGCGCGGCCCGCCCGCACCACGCTTATCTCTTTGCCAACGCACGGGCCAACCGCCTGAAGGTACTGGTGCACGATGGTTTTGGCGTCTGGCTGGCCGCAAGGCGCCTGAACCAAGGCAAGTTTGTCTGGGGCGATGAGCGCCTGGGTCCCCAACTGACGCTGAGCGCCGAGCAACTGCAGGCACTGGTCACCGGCTTGTCCTGGCAGCGCCTGGGAGAAGACGCTGTGATCACGGTGCTGTGATGTTGGTCGCCCGTGCTATGGCGTTCAATTCGTGGATATGCCAGTAGGCGGCTGCCCACCCATCGGGGATGATGACGGCCATGAACGAACCGGTGGATCTGCAGAGCATGGACGAGGCGCAAATGCGCCAGATGCTGCAGCACCTCATGAGCGAGCTCAAACACAAGCAGACGCTGCTGGACAAGCTCAGCTACGAGATGGCCATCCTCAAGCGGCTGAAGTTCGCCGCCAAGACTGAGGCATTGAACGCCGATCAGCGCAGTCTGCTGGAAGACGCGCTCGAAGAAGACCTGCAGGGAGTGCGTCCGCAGCGGCCGAAAGGGTCGACAACGGGGTGCGAATCGGCCCTCGAATGACCCGAATCACGCCGCAGTTGCCGCCATCTGAAAACTCGCGCATCTGCACTCGTCGCAACGAGCGTTGTGCAGACCTTCCCTAACGATAGGCTTGGCATGAATGATCCACTCGGGCCCTGTCGCCAAGTTCGTGAATCTTTAGGCCAGGCCTCTTCTCACCTCTTTTGCCAAGTCGAAAATCGTTGCTATCAGCGGAGCGTTCTGTCGTTCGCGACGACAGATGAAGTCGACGTGGGTGGCCATTGCTGTATCCAGAATCTTCAGCTTCACAAGACGCGGATCTGGAACATAGGCTGTCTCGGCAACGACGCCTAGTCCTATTCCTTGTGCGACTGCCTCGCGGACAGCCTCCCGGCTTCCCATCTCCAGCGCAACCTGGATGTTGATATTGCGGGCAATTAGCTCGCTCTCGAAGACTCTTCTTGTCGTTGAACCTTCCTCACGTATGACGAAGCGCTGGCTCTGAAGGTCCTTGAGCACTATCTCACCGCACCGGGCTAGGGCGTGCTCTCGGTTCGCAAAGACCACCAGGCGCTGTGACCTGTATGGCATGCAATGGAGTTCGGGGTGCTCGGCGTGATTGAGGACCACGCCGACATCACCCTGGTAGTCGAGGAGCTTTTCCGTGATTGAGCGGGAGTCGCCTACACGGACAGAGACCTCGACCTGGGGATGGCGGCTCCCGAAGGCCTTCAGAACAGGGACTACGTTGTACGGGCCGATCGCGTGAATCACAAGACGCCCGACGAATCGGTTTTTGGCTGCTGCCAAAAGGGCGTGCGCATCTTCCTCGCCGCTGAATGCCCGCCGCGTGTAGTCCAGCAGAGTCCTGCCAAAGGTAGTCAGCTCAAGCCGGCGGCCTTGACGAAGAAAAAGCTCCACGCCGTACTCATTCTCCAGGCGCTGAATATGCGCTGAGATGGTGGGCTGCTGTAGATCAAGCAGCTTCGCAGCAGCAGTCATGCTTCCGGCCCTTGCCGTCGCATCAAAGGCTTTCAAAGCCGCAAGTAGCGTGAGTCCAGACATAGGTGTTATCTATAGATAACCCTATTTTTCGGGGTGCAAGTTTCATATTGATGACACGTTCCACGAACAAACTGCACGCATGCCTAGCCGTATCGAACTTCTTTCTGCGGCAAATGTGCGTCATAAGCGCTCTCGCGCTGCTCGCAGGCAGAAACTTGCAAAGGTAACAACATGAAGTTGGAGAAAGACCGAGACGTTCTGAGTCTCAAGGGAGTTTCCGTCCGCTACGGTGACTCGACCGTGGCCTTGCACCCGACGAGTCTGGATGTGAAGCAGGGAGAGTTTTTGGTGCTTCTGGGCGCCTCGGGCGCAGGGAAGTCCACCTTGTTACGAAGCATCAATGGACTGGTGCTGCCCACAAAAGGCGAGGTATCGATACCTGGCCTGGCAGGTGGGGTAGTCAACGCAAAGACGCTGAGAGAGCACCGCAAGCGCTGTGGGATGGTTTTCCAGCAGCATCATCTGATTGGACGTCAGTCGGTCCTCAGGAATGTTCTGATGGGAAAGCTCGGTGACAGGGGTGCATTCGCTTCGCTATGGCCGTGGAGCAAGAAGGACAAGCTGGAGGCGCTCACAGTGATTGAGCGTGTCGGGCTGCTCGAAAAGGCGCTCTCCCGGGCTGATGCCTTGTCTGGGGGGCAGCAGCAGCGCGTAGGCATAGCTAGGGCGCTAATACAGAAGCCACGAATCCTGCTGGCCGATGAGCCTGTTGCCAGCCTGGACCCGGCAACCGCACATAGCGTGCTCACCTTGTTGCATGAGATCTGCAAAAAGGACCACCTCACCGCAATCGTGAGTCTTCACCAGGTGGAGCTCGCGCGCTCGTTTGCAGACCGAATCATTGGGCTCCGCCAGGGAGCTGTTGTATTCGAGGGTAGGGCAGAGCAGCTGAGTCCCGATGTTGCGCGGAACCTCTATGCAAAGCAGTCCAACGCTTCCAACACGAGTGCGTCCACTGATAGCCCCCGAACTCTTCAATCCAGTCAAACCAAGGAGCTCTTGCCATGCTGAATCGCCGTAACTTCTCTCTTGTTGTCAGCGCAGCTTCTTTTGCTGCACTCCTTCCTCTGTGGGCTCATGCGCAGGGAAAGGATCCATCAAAGCTTCGTGTCGCCCTTCTTCCAGATGAGAACGCTGCCAGCATCATCCAGAACGCGCAGCCTCTTAAGCGCTATCTTGAACAGCAGCTCAAGAAGGATGTTGAGATTGTGGTGACTACCGATTACTCCTCGATGATCGAGGCAATGCGGTTCGGTCGGATTGAGGTAGCGTACTTTGGACCGTTCTCGTACGTTTTGGCCAAATCTAAGGCGTCCGGGATTGAGCCCTTTGCGGTGGGCGTTGAACGTGGGTCGCCCACATACCAGTCGGTCCTCATCGCAACGGCCGGAGGGCCGGTGAAAACGCTTGAAGACGTGCGCGGCAAGCCCTTCGGATTTGGCGACCAGGCGTCCACATCAAGCCACCTTGCACCACGTGCACACCTGCTCAAGAAGTACAAGCTTGATGGTGAGAAGGACTATCGGCCAGTTCACCTTGGGGCACATGACGCGGTCGCACGTGCGGTGCAGTCGGGTCAGATTCCAGCCGGGGCTCTGTCCAAGCAGATTCTGGACAACCTCATCGCTCGAGGAAGCATTGATGCCACGAAGATTGTTCAGCTTGACCTTTCTGCTCCCATTCCAAACTATCCGATCGTCATGCAGGGGGACCTCAAGCCTGAGCTCAAAGCTGCCATCCGCTCTTCCTTTCTGGACATGAAGGATGCTGAGGTGCTCAAGGCGTTTCGTGTCCAGGCGTTTGCCGCCACTGATGACGCTGCATATGACGTCCTTAGGGATACCGCAACCATCCTGAAGCTTGATTTGGGCCGTATGCAATGACCTCGGCTGCATTCGAGAACATCATCAGTCGCGACAAGCGGGAGCAGTTCATTGGACTGCGCAATACAGCGTTCGTCCTTCTGGTTTGCCTTGTAGCCCTGTACGTCACGGGGTTCTTCGATGCACAGCGGTTCATCGAAGGCGCCCCGGCTGTCAAGCAGCTCTCATCTGAGATGGTCCCTCCCAACTTCGACCGCTGGGAGCACTGGGTCATCCCGCTGAGGGACACCTTGGCGATGTCGATTGCCGGCACAGCACTGACTATCGTGCTTTCACTTCCGCTGGCGCTCCTGGCGGCTCCAAACACCACCCCCAATCCTTTGGTGGGAAGAGTGGCCAGAGTCATCCTGGCGGCATTCCGGTCCGTGCCAGAAATCATTCTTGGCATTCTGTTCGTGGCAGCCGTAGGGTTTGGTGCTCTACCTGGGGTGCTCGCACTGGCGTTGCATTCCACGGGAATGGTCGCAAAGTTTTACGCGGAAGCCATTGAGCACGTGGATCCGAAGCCACTTGAAGCAGCTGCTGCGGTAGGCGCAAGCCGCTTTCAGGTCATCTCGCATGCCGTTATCCCCCAAGTCCTTCCACAGTTGGCAGACATAACCATCTATCGCTGGGAGTACCACTTCAGGGCCTCCGCAGTACTTGGCATTGTCGGTGCAGGTGGCATCGGCTTCGAGCTGATGGCAGCACTTCGCCTTGTCAAGTATGACGAGGTCTCAGCCATCCTTCTGTCGATTCTTGCCTGTGTCCTCGTGGTTGACAGCATTGGATCGATGCTGCGAAAGCGTCTCAAGTAAATCGAAAAATGAATCATCGGAAAATCGTCGTAACGCAGCCAGTTCATGAAGAGGTTCTAAGGAAGCTCCAGGCTGAGGGTGAGGTCATCATGAATCCAGGGCCTGAACCCTGGAGCCCCAGCCAGCTCAGGGAGTACCTCGTGGATGCTGATGCCATGATGGCCTTCATGACAGACAGTGTGACCAAAGAGTCGCTGCTGAACGCTCCCAGGCTCAAGACCATCTCCTGTGCACTCAAGGGGTACGACAACTTCGACCTGAGGGCTTGCGCACAAGCCGGGGTGAGCGTCACCTTTGTTCCTGACCTCCTCACAGAGCCCACAGCCGAGCTGGCCATCGGATTGGCTATTGCTGCTGGCAGGAACGTGCTTCAGGGTGACGCCGCTACAAGAGCAGGCTACTCTGGGTGGAGGCCAGCTCTATACGGAACCGGGCTTCATGGGTCGGTGGCCAGCGTGATCGGTCTCGGAAAAGTTGGGCAGGCCATATTGGCGCGACTCGCGGGCTTTGGCTGCGCGCGGCTGCTTGGTGTAGACCCAAGTGTGCGTCTAGATCAGGTCGAACTGGTCACGCTCGATGAGGCTGTCAGCACATCGGACTATGTGTTCCTGGCAGTGCCTCTTGTTAGCGATACGCGCCACCTGGTTGACTCCAGGATGCTTCAACTATCGAAAAAGGGCCAGATCCTTGTAAACGTGGGTAGGGGGTCTGTGGTCGACGAAAGGGCGGTTGTCGATGCCTTGGCGAATGAGCAACTTGGCGCGTACGCCGCTGACGTCTATGAGATGGAAGATTGGCTACTTCCAGACAGACCTCGCGAAATTCATCCGGGATTGACCAACAACGCCAGAACAGTACTCACTCCCCACATCGGCTCGGCTGTGAGACGCGTACGGTTCGAAATTGAAATGCGGGCTGCTGAGAACCTAGTCCGCTCACTCAGGGGCGAGAGTTTGAGTGATGTTGCTGTCGAGGCCAGCGCGGCAGCATAGGTATGGTTGCTCGGCGGTTTGCACGCCAGCTGAAATGGGCGCGGCTTCAAAGCCTATGTCCTATGGCTGGGTGCAAC
>NZ_QAIM01000656.1:0-14046 GCF_003061035.1 Acidovorax sp. HMWF018 | reverse complement strand
CTTGTTCATGGTGAAACTCCGGAAAATTCTAAAAAGAGGACTTGGGTACTGAGAGATACGGCGCAACCAGGGCGGCAGATTCAGCCGCCCCTGGTGAATCAGCCGCGCTCACCCGAAGAAATCTGGCCAGTGCGCACAGCTTCAGCAGCCTGGGCACGCACGGCAGCGCGGTCGGCCGTGGACTTGTAGGTCACCACACGCGAACCAGCGGGTTCGATGGAGCGGGTCTGGGCCACAGTGGCGGCTTCAGCAGCCACTTCAGCGCGGGTGCGGTTAGTTTCAAACTTGGTGGCGAACTGCGAAGCATCGGCTTCGTCAGCCTGGGCACCAAAAGAAGCGAAAGCGGCGACAGCGGCGATAGACAGGAAACGTGCGGTGTTGTTCATGATGGAAATCCTTGAAGTTAAAGAAGCGGCTCAAAAAACCGGAACAAAGCGCCAAAAACAAAGAAAGCTGCTTGGGACCGGGTTCGGTGAGTCGCCTTGCGGGTTCGGCTCATCGATGGGATGAACTGTACGCCGGTGGGGTGCAGAGAAAAACCACCGGGTCGCGAACTAACTGTTCCAGTATTGGAAACAATGAAGATGGGATGAGGGCCAGTCCGTGGGCTTGGGGCACTGGTTCGGCCGGATATAGGTACCTGCTGATGGATAACCCGGGTACATATTCAGGACGGTTGCAGAGTGCAGGGCTGCAGGGCTGTAGAGCCGAAGGCGTGTGACGGGCGCACCTGCGCAGAGTCAGCGGGTTAGCTCCGCAATGTGGCCTGCTGGGGCTGGATGTGGGGTGTTCAATTCAATGCCCATGGAAAGCAGTTTGCGGCTGAACTGCACGTGTCGTCTGGCTGAGCTGCAGCCCGCCCATACACACAATGGCTGCACTCTGGGCGCTCTGGTTCGCGTCGCGCTGTAGATGCTCGGGATGGCCGCCAGACGGTATTCAGCGCACGGCCGGCGCGTCGGGTAGCTCGTTGACGGAGGGCGAATCGGTGGCGCGCGGAAAGTGCTCCACCAGCAGGGCTCCTACCGCGCCCAAGGCCTGCGCCAGGCCTTCTTCGTAGCGGCCTTGCTGAAACTGGGCCGACATCTTCGTCGCCATCTCCTGCCATGCGGTGGGTGGGACATGTCGTGCCAGGCCCCGGTCGGCAACGATCTCGAAAGCATGTTCCGGCATCAGCAGGTAGATCAGCACGCCGTTGTTGTGTTCGGTGTCCCACACGCGGTGTTTGCTGAACAGCATCAGCGCGCGTTCGCGTGCATTGGCGTGACGGCGCAGGTAGCTCCAGGGGAGCCCCGCTTCCGCCACGATGCGAATCTGCCCGGTGTGCTGCCGCTCGCTGGCAGCGACCTGCGCGCCGAGGCGCTGCAGTGCTTGCAACGGGATGGCGGATCGGCCGAAGGCGTCGTGCCAGCGATGGTGGACGAGCCTCCAGATGGAACGCCATAGCGTGTGCGTTGGTTGCCCGCTGTTCTCAACACCCATCACCAGTCTCCCGATGCACCACCGCCACCAAAATCGCCCCCACCGCCCGAACTGAAGCCGCCGCTGTCACTGCTGCTGCTGAATCCGCCCGAACTGCCGCTGCTCCAGCCCCCGGAGCCTCCGCCGCCATGCCCCAGGCTGATGGGGCCGCTGCTGCCTCCAAAAAGCCAGGTGTAGAGCAGCGCAATCACGCCCGCGCCCACCGACAGCAGCAGGCTGGAGGTGAACACGAACGCCAGGGCGCCTACGCCGCCTCCTACCGCCAGTCCGCCCAGCGCAGCCCCCAGGAGGCTGCGAGCCAACGGGCCGGCCACCATGACGCCGAAGAACAGGAAGATGGCAAAGTCCGTCCAGTCGAACAGGCCATGACTGCTGCCCCCAGCGGCAGGGGCGGACCTCTCAGCCGGGGCGGGCAGGGCTTCGCCCGCAATGCGCGCGCCGATCTGCGTGACCGCAGCGCTCAGGCCGCCGGCGAAGTCGCCTTGCTGAAAGCGGGGCTTCATCGCGCCGTCGATGATGCGTGCTGCTGCGATGTCGGGGATGGCACCTTCCAGAGACTTGGCAACCTCGATGCGCATCTTGCGGTCGTTCTTGGCCACCAGCACCAGCACACCATCACCCACGTCGCGGCGCCCGATCTTCCACTGGTTGCCGACGCGGTTGGCATAGGCGGCGATGTCCTCTGGTGCGGTGGTGGGCACCATCAGCACGACGACCTGCGAGCCGCGGGCTTTTTCGAGGGCGACCAGCTGGCCCTCCAGCGCCTGGGTGTCTGCGGCGCTGAGCGTGCCGGTCTGATCAATGACGTGGCCGGTCAGCGGGGGCACAGCCAGCGGCTGCGATTGGGCCCAGCCAAAGATAGGCCATGCAGCTATAAATAATATAGCTATCAGGGCATATCGGATAGGCGCTAGCAGCATATTTGGCTCACATCAGGCCCTGCAAGGGGTGTTCAGGGCTTGGCTTTGGAGGCGGAAAAATCCACCGTGGGTGGCACGGAAATTTGGGCCTCGTTGGCGACGGTAAAGCTGGGCTTGGGGGCGTAGCTGAAGGCCATGGCCGTGAGGTTGGTGGGGAAGCTGCGGGCCAGCACGTTGTACTCCTGCACGGTCTGGATGTAGCGGTTGCGGGCCACGGTGATGCGGTTTTCGGTGCCTTCCAGCGTCACCCGCAGGTCGCGAAAGCCCTGGTTGGCCTGCAAGGTGGGGTAGCGCTCGGACACGACCATCAGGCGCGACAGGGCGCTGGACAACTCTCCCTGGGCCTGCTGGAACTTGCTGAAAGCCTCGGGGTTGTTCAGCGTCTCGGGCGAGACCTGGATGGCCGTGGCCTTGGCGCGGGCCTCGACCACCTTGGTCAGCGTCTCCTGTTCAAAGTTGGCCTCGCCCTTCACGGTGGCGACGATGTTGGGCACCAGGTCGGCACGGCGCTGGTACTGGTTGAGCACTTCGCTCCAGGCGGCCTTCGATTGCTCGTCAAGGCGCTGGAAGTCGTTGTAGCCGCAGCCGCTCAGCGTGAGCGTGGCGGCGAGCAAGGTGAGGAGGGCAAGAAGACGTTGGATCATCATGATGGTGGAGTCCGCCGATGGAGAAATGGGATGACTGTGCCAGAAACCGGAGGGCGCCAGTCCGCAAAATGGTCGGAGACCAGCGATGGTGGGCCCCCGCCCGAGCGCGTACAAAATCGGTGGGCAGCAAGGCATTGCACCGCCGCCGCACAATAGCAGGCTAACGTTGCACCTGTCACGCCGTTCCGACCCACTTACCACCAGAATTAACATGCCCCGCGCCCGATCAAAAGCAGCCACCCTGGGTGGCTCTTCGGATGAAACCGAAACAGCGTTTTATGAGGCGCTGCAGCGCGGTGACATCGAGCTGCTGATGTCGTGCTGGGCGGACGATGACGAGATTGTCTGTGTGCACCCGGGCGGGCCGCGCCTGCTGGGGCCCGCCGCCATCCGTGCCGCGTTCGAGGCCATGTTCTCCCATGGCACGGTGCGTGCCCGGCCGGCGCAGGTGCACCGCGTGGTGGCGCTGTCGAGTGCCGTGCACAGCGTGGTCGAGCAGGTCGAGGTGATGCTGCCTGACGGCCTGCACCAGGCCGTGGTCATGGCAACCAACGTGTACCACAAGACCCCCGAAGGCTGGCGCATGGTGGCCCACCACGCCAGCCCGGGCGTGGCGCCCGACGCCCAGGTGGATGTGCTGGCGCAGCGCCCCGTTCTGCATTGAGAGGCCCCTGCGTGAGAATTTTGGGCCCAATTGGCTGTGTGCGCCGACAAAATATGCCTTGACAGCTATGAAATACATAGCGCCTCGCTGGCTCCCCGGTGGCCAGTTGCAAACGATCTGGCCCGCGCTGTACGCACGCCGGGTGTTCGGCCCGCGTCCCGAGTACCGCCGTGAGCGCTGGGACACCCCCGATGGCGATTTTGTCGATGTGGACTTTCTCCAGGACGGTGTGGTGGATGACGCTCCCAGGCCGCTGCTGGTGGTGTTCCACGGGCTGGAGGGCTCATCACGCAGCCATTACTGCGAAGCCTTTGCCGACCTGGCCCGCGAGCGCGGCTGGGCCTGCGCGCTGCCGCACTTTCGCGGCTGCAGCGGGGAGATCAACCGTGCCCCGCGCGCCTACCACTCGGGCGACCATGCGGAGATCGGCTGGATGCTGCAGCAGCTGCGTGTGCACCACCAGGGGCCGCTGATGGCGGTAGGAGTGTCACTGGGCGGCAACGCCCTGCTGCGCTGGGCCGCCGAAGTGGGCACTGACGCTGCGCGCAGCGCGGATGCGGTGGCGGCCGTGTGCTCGCCCATCGACCTGGCAGCGGGCGGGCATGCCATTGGGCGCGGCTTCAACCGGCTGGTGTACACGCGCATGTTCATGCGCACCCTGGTGCCCAAGGCGCTGCAGAAGCTGGCCCAGCACCCGGGGCTGTTTGACCTGCAGGCGCTGCTGGCCGCGCGGGACCTGTACGCGTTCGACAACGTGTTCACAGCGCCCGTCCACGGGTTTCGCAACACCGAGGACTACTGGCTGCGCGCGTCGGCCAAGCCGCTGCTGCATCGCATCCGTATTCCGGCGCTGGTGGTGAACGCGCGCAATGACCCCTTTGTGCCCGCTGGCAGTCTGCCGGGCGTGCGCGAGGTGGGACGCCATGTGACGCTCTGGCAGCCGCCGCATGGCGGGCATGTGGGGTTCCCGCGCGGCTTGCCACCGGGGCATGTGCGCGCCATGCCCGACGCCGTGGGAGGGTGGCTGGCCGAGCACAGTGGGGCGCTGGCGCTGCACGGCGCACAATCCGCCCATGGATGACATCGTCAAACAGGCACTGGCCAAATGGCCCAACGTGCCCGACTGCTATGGCTGGCTGGGCCTGGATGCGCGTGGCCACTGGTATCTGCGCGACGACGCGGTGCAGGCAGCGGGTACGTTTCCGCACAGCAAAGGGTCGTTGCTGCAGCACGACAAGCTCATCGCGTTCATAGCCCGCAACTACGAGCACGACGACCAGGGGCAGTGGTTCTTTCAAAACGGCCCCCAGCGCGTGTATGTCGAGCTGGAGGCCACGCCCTGGGTCTGGCGTCTGCAGCCGCAAGACCTCCGCGCCATCAGCCATACGGGCCGGGAGGCGTCGGTCCGCCACTGCCTGCTGGATGAGCAGGGCCGTGTGTACCTGGAGACAGACCTGGGCCTGGGGCTGGTGCACACGCTGGATGTGGCACTGGCTGCAGAGGCTGTAACCGACGGACGCTGGACGCCGCAGGACGTACAGGCGCAGGACCTTCCGGCACGCTACGGGTATGTCTGCAGTCCGCGCGCCCGGTCGCAAGCCGGGGCGTCGTGACCAACCTGAAGCTCCACCCTACCTCCTTCAGCCCGGAGTTGCGGGCACTCAGAGCTGCTCACAACGGCACTGGATAAGCGGCAAGCCGAAAAAAAGCCGGTCGCAAGGACCGGCTTTCTGGGTGGGGTTCTACCCAGCCCGTGCAGAGTGAGGCGCCGCCTTACTTGGCGGCGGCTGCCATGAACTCCACCGCGGCGCGCAGATCGGCGTCAGAGGCTTGGGAGCCGCCACGCGGAGGCATGGCGCCCTTGCCCTTGGCGACACTGGTGTACAGCGCGTCGATGCCTGCGGGCAGGCGAGCTGCCCAGGCGGCCTTGTCACCAAACTTGGGAGCACCGGCCACACCGGCAGCGTGGCACACCTGGCAAGCCTGCTTGTACAGAGCCTCGCCAGCGCCTGCTGCGGCGGCTGCAGGTGCGGCAGCTACCGCTACAGCGGGCGCAGCAGCTGCAGGGGCTGCGGCGGGTGCTGGTGCAGGAGCGGCGGCTGGTGCTGCGTCTGCCTGAGCGGCTGGGGCAGCGGCTGCGGGAGCAGCAGGTTCGGCAAACTTGGCCCCACCCGCATTGGCCATATAGGCCACAGCGCGCGCAATTTCGGTGTCGTTGAAGTCGCCGCCACCTTGGGGGGCCATGGCCCCCTTGCCCTTCAGGGCCGACTGCACCAGGGCTTCAAACCCGGTGCCAATGCGCGCAGCCCAGGCAGCGGCATCACCAAACTTGGGGGCACCCGCAGCGCCGGAGGCATGGCAGGCGGAGCACTGGGCCTTGAACACTTCTTCGCCGCTCTTGAGGGGGCGGTTGGCGTCGCGCACTTCGACCATGCCGATCTTCTGGATGCGTTCGGCGATGGCCTTTTCGGGGTTGACGGCACCGGCAGCGGGCTTGTCCGCCGACGTCACATACAGGACCAAGCCAATGATGGCAAAGATCGGAATCACAAACGAGAAAAGTACCGCGACCAGCAACTGCTTGGGGTTCTTGATCGGGCCGGTATGGGCTTCTTCGTGGTGGTTGTCGCTCATGTCGTCCTCAGGTGTATCGGGGGCTTCGGTGTAATCAACCTTAAATTATATCTGCGGGGATGGTTATTCCCATCCCCGCAGGATGTAGACAACCACGGGTTTGCCCCAGAGCGAGCGCAGCGCCCCAGGGGCTGCGCTCGCTCCCGCGCAGGGCGTCAGGAGGGGAGTTGGGCGCTGGTGTCGGGCGCTCCACCCCCCAGTGCCTTGTACAGCGACACCTGGTTTTGCAGTTGCGCCAGCCGCACCTGCACCACTGCCTGCTGGGCCGTGAACAGCGAGCGTTGTGCGTCCAGCAGGTCCAGATAGCTGGCCACGCCGTTGCGGTAGCGCAGGTCGGCCAGCTGCAGGCGCGCGGCCTCTGCCTGGGCCTGCTGTTGCTGGGCCTGGGCCTGTTCGCCCAGCGTGGCTTGCCCCGCCAGTGCATCCGAGACCTCGCGGAACGCGGTCTGGATGGCCTTTTCGTACTGCGCCACGGCAATCTCCCGGCCGACCCGGGCGCTGTCCAGGTTGGCCTGGTTGCGGCCTGCGTCAAAAATGGGCAGCAGCAGGGATGGCGCGATGGTGAAGCCCCAGGAGCCGTTCTTGAACAGGCCGGACAGTTCGCCGCTGGCTGTGCCTGCCTGCGCCGTCAGGGAGATGCGCGGGAAAAACGCCGCCCGCGCAGCGCCGATGTTGGCGTTGGCGCCGATGAGTTGCTGCTCCGCCTGGCGGATGTCCGGCCGGCGGGTGAGCAGCTCCGACGGCACGCCGGCAGGCAACGGTGCCATCACAGGCGCGTCGGCCAGCTTGCCACCGGCCAGACTGGCGCGCACGTCTTGCGGCAGTGCCTGGCCCAGGAGCAGGACCAGCGCGTTTTCGTCGAGCGCGCGCTGGCGCTGCTGTTGCGCCAGCGTGGCGCGGGCCGCCTGGGTGAGCGACTCGGCCTGGCGGAAGTCGAGCTCGGAGGCCACACCCGCGTCCAGGCGCATCCGGGTCAGGCGCACCGACTCCTCGCGCGATGCAAGGGTCTGGCGCGACAGGTCCAGCAGCTCCTCGTCGGCCAGCAGCGTCAGCCAGCCATTGGCCACTGCCGCCACCAGGCTCACCTGTGCGGCGTTGCGGCCTTCTTCCGTGGCAAGGTACTGGGCGAGTGCCTGCTCCTTGAGGCTGGCAATGCGGCCAAAGAAGTCGATTTCCCATGCGGATACGGCCAGACCCACGCTGAATGAGTTGGTCAGGTTGCCCGTGCCCGTGGCAGGGGCCCGGCTGGCATTGGCGGCCAGTCCCACGCCCGGGTACAGGTCGGCCCGGCGCACTTGGTAGGTGGCCCGAGCTTGCTCGATGTTGAGCATGGCCACACGCAGGTCGCGGTTGTTGGCCAGCGCAATGTCGATGAGCTGTTGCAGGCGCGGCTCGGCAAAGTAGTTCTGCCAGGGCACGGTGGCTCCCGACTGCGCAGCTGCGCTGTCGGTCGTTGCCACCCCGCCGGCGTAGGTGGCGGGGACGGGGGGTTGCGGGCGCTCGTAAGTGGGGATGAACGAGCAGCCAGCCAGCAGCGCAGCCGCCGTGGCTGCTGCCAACGCCATGGGGGTACTTCGGTTTTTATTCATGGGTTCCAACTCCTGCTTCTTCTGCATGGCGGCGGTTCATTTCCTGCTGGCGCGCGCTGCCTTTGAACAGGCTGCGCACCACCACAAAGAACACGGGCACAAAGAACACGGCCAGTGCGGTGCCAGTGACCATGCCGCCCAGCACGCCGGTGCCGATGGCCCGCTGGCTGGCAGAGCCCGCACCCGACGCGACGACCAGCGGCAGCACGCCCAGGCCGAACGCCATCGAGGTCATCACGATGGGGCGGAACCGCAAATGCGCGGCGGCCAGCGCCGACTCGATCACGCCCTTGCCCTGGGCCTGCAGGTCCTTGGCGAACTCGATGATCAGGATGGCGTTTTTCGCTGACAGGCCAATGATGGTGATCAGGCCCACTTGGAAGTACACGTCATTGGCATAGCCGCGCAGCAAGGTGGCCAGCAGCACGCCCAGCACGCCCAGGGGCACCACCAGGATCACGGCCAGCGGGATCGACCAGCTCTCGTACAGTGCAGCCAGGCACAGGAACACCGCCAGGATGGCAAAGCTGTACAGGATGAGCGACTGCGAGCCTGCCAGCTTTTCTTCGCGCGACTGACCGGTCCATTCAAAACCGAAGCCTTGGGGCAGTTGGCCCGCGAGCTTCTCCATCTCGGCCATGGCAGCTCCCGTGCTGTAGCCCGGCGCTGGCGAGCCGGAAATGCGCATGGCTGGGTAGCCGTTGTAGCGCACGGTTTGCTGCGCGCCGGTCACCCAGCGCGTGGTTGCGAACGCCGACAGCGGCACCGGTTTGCCCTGGCTGTTGGTGGCATTGATCTGCAGCAGATCGTTGGGCTGCATGCGCGCCGGCGCATCGGCCTGCACCACCACCCGCTGCAGGCGGCCCTGGTTCGGGAAGTCGTTCACATAGCTGGAGCCCAGCGCGGTGGACAGCGCGGAGTTGATGGCATCAAACGGCACACCCAGCGCGTTGGCTTTGTCGCGGTCTATGTCGATCTGCAGCTGGGGCGCGTCTTCCAGACCATCGGGGCGCAATTGCGTGAGCACCTTGCTCTGCGAGGCCATGCCCAGCAACTGATTGCGGGCTTTCACCAGGGCCTCGTGGCCCGCGCCGCCACGGTCCTGCAGGCGGAACGTGAAGCCGCTGGCGTTGCCCAGCTCGGGAATGGGAGGCGGGCTCAGCGGAAAGATGAACGCATCGCGAATACCCATCAGCGCACCGAAGGCCCGGTTGGCCACGTCTTGTGCCGACTGGCCGGGGCCATGGCGTTCACTCCAGTCCTTGAGGGTCACAAACGCAAGGGCCGCGTTCTGGCCCTGGCCGGAGAAGCTGAAGCCCAGCACACCCACCATGCTTTGCACCTCGGGCTGCTTGAGGATGAAGCCTTCGACCTGCTCCATCACGGCCAGCGTACGCTCCTGCGTGGCGCCAGGTGGCAATTGCACGTTGACGATGATGTTGCCCTGGTCTTCGCTGGGCAGGAACGAGGTCGGCAGGCGCATGTAGACCACGGTCACGGCACCGATGATGGCTGCGTAGATCACCAGGTAACGCGCGGCGCGCCGCAGCATGCGGGCCACAAAGCCTTCATAGCCTTTGGCAGTGCGCGAAAAGCCGCGATTGAACCAGCCAAAGAAGCCAGTCTTCTCGTGGTGATGCCCCGCCTCGACCGGCTTGAGCAGGGTGGCGCACAGTGCCGGTGTGAGCGACAGGGCCATGAAGGCTGAGAAGCCAATGGATGCCACCATCACCGCCGAGAACTGGCGGTAGATGTTGCCCGTGGAGCCTGCAAAAAATGCCAGTGGCACGAACACCGAGATCAGCACCACCGTCACGCCAATGATGGCGCCCGAGATCTGGCGCATGGCCTTGCGCGTGGCTTCCAGCGGCGACAGGCCTTCTTCGCTCATGATGCGCTCAACGTTCTCCACCACCACGATGGCGTCGTCCACCACGATGCCGATCACCAGCACCATGCCAAACATGGTCAGCACGTTGATCGAGAACCCCAGCGCCAGCAGCGTGGCAAACGTACCCAGCAGCGCAATCGGCACCACGATCGTCGGGATGATGGTGTAGCGCCAGTTCTGCAGAAACAGGAACATCACCAGGAACACCAACACCACGGCCTCGACCAGTGTTTCTGCGACCTGCTTGATGGAGATGTCTACGAAGCGCGAGCTGTCGTAAGGAATGCTCCAGCTCATACCTTCGGGGAAGTAGCGTGACAGCTCATCCATCTTCGCGCGCACGTCCTTGGCGGCCTCCAGTGCGTTACCGCTGGGCGACAGCTGAACGCCGATGCCCACGGCGGGCTTTCCGTTCAGGCGTGCGGCGGTGGCGTAGGCCTGGCCGCCCAGTTCCACACGCGCCACATCCTTGATGCGCACGGTGGACCCATCGGTGTTGGCTCGCAGCACGACGTTGCCGAACTGTTCAACGCTGGACAGTTGCCCATTGACCACCACGGTGGCGGCAATGCCTTGGCCCGCGACATTGGGCAGGTCCCCAATGGTGCCGCTGGCCACCTGGGCATTCTGGGCGCGGATGGCGGCGGTGATCTCTGCTGCCGACAGGTTGTAGCTCACCATCTTGGCCGGGTCGATCCAGATGCGCATGGCGCGCTCCGTGCCAAACAGCTGGGCCTGGCCAATACCCTTAAGGCGTTGCAGTTCTGGCACCACGTTGCGCGACGCATAGTCACCCAAGGCCACGGTGTCGGTGGCCGGGTTGCTGGACGACAGCATGGTGAACAGCAGGAAGTTGGAGCGCGACTTGTCCACGCGCACCCCCTGTTGTGTCACCGCAGAAGGCAGGCGCGGCGTGGCCCGTGAAAGCCGGTTTTGCACGTCCACCTGCGCCAGGTCGGCATTGGTGCCGGGCTGGAAACTCAGCGTGATGCTGCCGGAACCATCGGCCTGCGCGACCGATTCCATGTAGATCAGCCCGGGGGAGCCGTTCATCTCGCGTTCGATGACCGACAGCACGCTGTCTTCGAGGGTTTGCGCCGATGCGCCGGGGTAGGCCGCGTTGATGACGATGGACGGTGGTGCCACCGGCGGGTACTGTGCAATGGGTAGCTGCGTGATGGCTACGCCGCCCATCACCATGATGAACAGCGCAATCACCCACGCAAAGATGGGGCGGTCAATGAAAAATTTGGCCATGCTGGATTGCCCCTTATGGCTTGGATGCGGCCGAAGCGGGCGCTGCCGGCACCTCTGCGGAGGCTGGCGCTGAGGCAGTCGCTGCTGCTGGCGCAGGCGTGCCTGGTGCTTGCCATGGAACGGGCTTTACCGGGGTTCCGGGAGGCAGCATCTGCAGCTTCTGGAAGCCGTCCACCATCACTTTTTCACCCGCCTTCAGACCGTCCAGCACCACCCAGCGGTTGTTCTGTGCGGCACTGATCTTGACGGTGCGCTGCGACACCTTGCCGTCCTCGCCAACCACGCTGACCGTGTCGCCCTGCTGGGTGCGCGTGACAGCCTGCTGGGGCAGGGTGATGGCGTTGCTGGCCTGTGCCTGTTCAATCCGCACACGCAGATACAGTCCGGGCAGCAGCTCGCCCTTGGGGTTGGGCACCTCTGCGCGCAGGGTGACCTGGCCGGTGGTGGAGTCCACCGACAAGTCCGTGAACAGCAGCTTGCCAGCTTGTGCGTATTCAGATCCGTCGCTGAGCACCAGCTTGACGCTGGCTGCCTGGCTGCCGCCAGCGCGCTTGAACTGCCCACTTTCCATAGCGCGCCGCAGTTGGAAGACGTCACCGGCCGATTGGGTGAAGTTCACGTACACCGGGTCAATCTGCTGCACCACAGCCAATGCGGTCGCTTCGCCCTGGCCGACCAAGGCGCCTTCGGTGACCAGTGCGCGGCCAATGCGGCCGGAGATGGGGGAGGTCACGCTGGCATAGCTGAGGTTGATGTCGGCGGTGCGCACAGCAGCCTTGGCGGCCGCCACGTCGGCCTGGGCTTGTTTCTCGGCCGCCTCTGCGTTTACAAAGTCCTGCTTGCTGATGGCGTTGGCTGCAACCAGGGGGCGATAGCGCTCAGTTTGTGCGCTGGCCTGTGCCAGATTGGCCTGGGCCTTGGCGAGGCTGGCGCGCGCGCTCTCTGCCGCTGCGGCGTAGGGAGCGGGATCAATGCGGAACAGCACCTGCCCGGCCTTGACGTCGCTACCTTCCTTGAACACGCGCTGCTGAAGGATGCCGGCGGCCCGTGCGCGCACTTGGGCCACCCGAGACGCCTCCACGCGGCCAGGCAGTTCGGTGATCAGCCCCACGTCGCCGGGCGTGGCGGTAACGACTCCCACTTCGACCGGGGGCGGCTTGGGACCGCCTGCCCCGGCGGTCTGTCCATCGGCCTTGCCACAGGCGGACACAAGCAGTACTGCTGCGCTGATGGCAGCCAGCGAAAGTACTCGTCGGGTGATGGTGGCACGCAAGTAAGGGGTGCCGGATGCGTCACGCAGTTGAGGCATGAGAGTCCTTTGGGTGGGCGTCAAAAAAAGGGATCTGGAAAAAAAGGGAGGTCTAGAGCGCTTGGCTCAATGCCCCGACAGTTTGATCAGAAATTATACATACAGACATGAATGTATAATTGTCGACTGCTGCAGATGCCCCTAGTCAGTCGTAGGGGTTTTGGGGACTCAACAGGATGTTTGACTATGGCGCGCCGGACAAAAGAAGATGCAATCGCAACCCGCAACGGGTTGATCGATGCGGCTGAGTTGGTGTTTCGGGAAAAAGGGGTGTCCCGCGCGTCGCTGAGTGATATTGCCCAGGCGGCGGGAGCCACGCGTGGTGCGATCTACTGGCACTTCAAGGACAAGGTGGATCTGTTTAGCGCCATGATGGACCGTGTCACGCTGCCGCTGGAACAGGGTTTTGCCAGTTTTGAAGACAGCACCTGCGCTGATCCTGTGCAACGCCTTCGGGCGGTGATGGCGCTGGTGCTGCGCAGTGTGGCCTCGGACGAGCACACCCGAAGGGTTTTCGAGATTGCGTTGTACAAGGTGGAATACGTGGACGAGCTGATGGGGCTGCGCGAGCGCCATGTGGCGGCCTCCGAAGGGTTTACGCAGCAGCTGGCGCGCGACTTTGCGCTGGCTGCTGAGTCGCAAGGGGTGGTGCTGTCGATGTCGGCGATGGACGCGGCCATCAGCCTGCATGCCCTTTTTGATGGGCTGATCCGCAACTGGATTCTGAATGACGGTGGCTTTGATCTCATTGGCGTAGGTGGCGCCAGCACCGACGCATTTTTGCGTGGTGTGGGGTTGTCGCTGGTCGGGGCGAAAGTGCCTGCTGCATCCTGTGGGGGCTGAGCGCCAGGGCTTTGTTTGTTTGGATGCTTGCCGCGTGCAATAATCAAAGGCTGCGTCAATCAGAGGTATGCGGCTGTAGCTCAGTGGATAGAGTATTGGCCTCCGAAGCCAAGGGTCGTGGGTTCGATCCCCGCCAGCCGCACCAACGGTACATGCAGCAGCGAGCGCTTACAGCGTTTGTGAAGAGCGTCAAATGCGTTTAATTTCTGAATGCGTAAAAATTTGGTGCTATAATTCGAAATTCTCCGGAGGGGTGCCCGAGTGGCTAAAGGGGGCAGACTGTAAATCTGTTGGCTTACGCCTACACTGGTTCGAATCCAGTCCCCTCCACCAGTGAGTGAGCAGTGTTGAGAGTGATGCTTGACTTTGTGAGTGCAAAGTTAGGTTCGCAAAGGCCGGTGGTCTGCGCGGGAGTAGTTCAATGGTAGAACCCTAGCCTTCCAAGCTAATGACGCGGGTTCGATTCCCGTCTCCCGCTCCATTGTTTGTTGTGCTGGTTTGTTGAGTAGAGATTTTTGGTGCTGTGCGAGCGGCGCCAATTGCCCATGTGGCTCAGTGGTAGAGCACTCCCTTGGTAAGGGAGAGGTCGCGGGTCCGATTCCCGCCATGGGCACCATTTTCTGGTGCGTCCGGTTCTGGTTGCGCCGAGATCCTGTTGTGTTGATGTAGATTTTTTTCGGAGTCGGAAAAATGGCAAAAGGAAAATTCGAGCGGACCAAGCCCCACGTGAACGTGGGCACGATCGGTCACGTGGACCATGGCAAGACGACGCTGACGGCAGCGATCGCTACCGTGCTGTCCGCCAAGTTC
>NZ_QAIM01000131.1:0-1134 GCF_003061035.1 Acidovorax sp. HMWF018 | reverse complement strand
TTTCCTGGAAGCAGGGTATCACTCACTTCGTCTGCAAGCAGACTCGTTATCACCCCTCATCTAAGCCCGGCGGATTTGCCTACCGAGCACGACTACAGGCTTGAACCAACATATCCAACAGTTGGCTGAGCTAACCTTCTCCGTCCCCACATCGCACTATTGATCGGTACAGGAATATTGACCTGTTTCCCATCAGCTACGCATCTCTGCCTCGCCTTAGGGGCCGACTCACTCTACGCCGATGAACGTTGCGTAGAAAACCTTGCGCTTACGGCGAGGGGGCTTTTCACCCCCTTTAACGCTACTCATGTCAGCATTCGCACTTCTGATACCTCCAGCATCCGTTACCAGACACCTTCACAGGCCTACAGAACGCTCTCCTACCACTTGCAATAAATTGCAAATCCGCAGCTTCGGTAACTGGCTTAGCCCCGTTACATCTTCCGCGCAGGACGACTCGATCAGTGAGCTATTACGCTTTCTTTAAATGATGGCTGCTTCTAAGCCAACATCCTGACTGTTTTAGCCTTCCCACTTCGTTTCCCACTTAGCCAATTTTAGGGACCTTAGCTGGCGGTCTGGGTTGTTTCCCTCTTGAGTCCGGACGTTAGCACCCGGTGCTCTGTCTCCCAAGCTGTACTCTGCGGTATTCGGAGTTTGCATAGGTTTGGTAAGTCGCCATGACCCCCTAGCCTAAACAGTGCTCTACCCCCGCAGGTAATACTTGAGGCACTACCTAAATAGTTTTCGGAGAGAACCAGCTATTTCCAAGTTTGTTTAGCCTTTCACCCCTATCCACAGCTCATCCCCTAGTTTTGCAACACTAGTGGGTTCGGACCTCCAGTACCTGTTACGGCACCTTCATCCTGGCCATGGATAGATCACTTGGTTTCGGGTCTACACCCAGCGACTGATTCGCCCTATTCGGACTCGATTTCTCTACGGCTTCCCTATTCGGTTAACCTTGCCACTGAATGTAAGTCGCTGACCCATTATACAAAAGGTACGCAGTCACCCTTGCGGGCTCCTACTTTTTGTAAGCATGCGGTTTCAGGATCTATTTCACTCCCCTCCCGGGGTTCTTTTCGCCTTTCCCTCACGGTACTGGTTCACTATCGGTCGATTACGAGTATT
>NZ_QAIM01000130.1:0-7740 GCF_003061035.1 Acidovorax sp. HMWF018 | reverse complement strand
TGCTGGCGCAGGCGGGGGCCTCGCGCGATGCCCCGCGCTGGCACGCCGCCATCATGCTGGGGGTGGCGGTCACCGGGGCGTGGTGGCTGCACTGGGTGCCCATGGCCTGTCTTGCCGGGGGGCTGGTGCTGGCGGGGCTGATGCAGGTGCCGGGCCTCATGTGGTCGTTGGGCTATGCCCGTCGGTCCCGGGTGACCTGGGCGCAAAGCTGGCTGGTGGCGCTGGTGTTTGCCGTGATGGGGGGCGTGGGGGCGCTGGTGGCTGGCCTGGTGGTGGCCACGTTTGTGCTGCTGCACGACTCTGCCGCCACGGTGCTGCGCCATGTGCGTCTGGATGGCGAGCTGCGCTCGCGGCGTTTGCGCCGTGCCGGATCGGACAGCTGGCTGACGCCGCGCATGAACCAGGTGGCGGTGTTTGAACTGCAAGGCGTGATGTCTTTTGGCGTGGCTGCCCACTTGGCCGAGCAGGTGCGCATGCTGCTGCTGCCGCGCCATCGCTGGGTCATTCTGGACGCGGGCCGCGTGCCCGCGTGGGACAGCACCGCAATGGCCCAACTGCGGGCGCTGGTGCGCGATCTGGACCAGCAGGGCATCGCCGCGGCCGTGGCAGCCCTGGACCCCATGGCCGCCGAGCATGCGGGGGAGCATGTGCGCGCCTTTGCCGACCTGGACCGGGCGCTGGAATGGGCCGAGGTGGGCATCTTGTCGCAGCGGCCCATCGAGCAACGCCCCGCGCACCCCGAGCGCGATGTGCTGGGCGAGGTGGGCGAGGGCGTGCCCAAGGCCGCCGCCGAGGCCTTGCAGGCGCTGCTGGTGTCCCAGGCTGTCCCGCCCCATGGCGTGGTGTTTCATGCGGGGGATACAGACCATGACCTCCTCGTGGTCAAGTCCGGCCACATCACGCTGGTCACCCAGTGGCCGCCCGACAAAGGCTTGCGCCTGGCCACCGTCGGTCCGGGCATGGCGTTTGGCGAAATGGCCTTCCTCAATGGTGCGGCCCGCAGTGCCTGCGCGGGCGCCGAACGTGGCCCGGCGCACTTGGTGCGCTTGTCGCGCGCACATTTTGATGCCTGGGCAAGGCAGTACCCCGAGGCGGCCCTCACAGTGATGAACAACCTGGCCCAGATTGGCGCCCGGCGCTTGGCGGTGACCACGCGGCAGCTGCGGGCGGTGCTGGAGTAGCAGGGCAGGGCATCGGGTGTCGGAGTGCGGCTGTCCCAAGGTCCCACAAGGCGAATGAAAGGCCCTTGATTTCTATAATCAAAGGCTTCCCGACACCGTCTGGCAACCTCTCCTTGCCAACCCCATGGAATCCACCCCCTCTTCCTCCGCCGCAGACGCCCCCGTGGCCACCACCCCTTTTGAATGGATCGGCGGCGAAAAACGCGTGCGCGCCTTGACCGAGCGCTTCTATGACCTGATGGACCTGGAGCCCGGCTACACCGAGCTGCGTGCCGCCCATGGCAGCGACCTCGGCCAGGCGCGGCAAAAGCTGTTCATGTTTTTGTGCGGATGGCTGGGTGGGCCGTCGTACTACACCGACCAGTTTGGCCACCCGCGCCTGCGCGCGCGCCACATGCCGTTTGCCATCGGCATCAAGGAGCGCGACCAATGGGTGGCCTGCATGGACCAGGCCATGGGCGAGACCGGCGTGCCCTCCGACCTGCGCGTGCGGCTGAAGGAAAGCTTCATGGGCACGGCGGACTGGATGCGCAACAAAGGGGTGTAGCCCGCCCGCGAGGTGGTGCCCGTTTGCGCCGTTGAATGGCGCCCTGGTATGTTTCCGGGGGGCCGCCTCCACAGGCTCTAAGATGCTCCCTCCAACAAATACAGGAGGTGGGGTATGTCGGCAACCGCATGGGTCGTGGTCGTTGTGCTGGTCGCGTTGGGCTTGTGGGCGGTGGCGGTCTATAACCGGCTGGTGCAGTTGCGCAACCGCATTGCCAACGCGTTTGGCCAGATCGACGTGCAGCTCAAGCGCCGTTATGACCTGATCCCCAACCTGGTAGAGGTGGCGCGTGGCTATCTGGCGCACGAGGCCGCCACGCTGGAAGCCGTGATCAAGGCCCGCAGCCAGGCGCAGGGCGCGGCTGCGGCGGTGCGTGCCGCACCGCAAAGCGCCAGCGCCATGGGCGCGCTGGCGGCGGCAGAGGGTGTACTCGGCGGCAGCTTGGGCCGCCTGATGGTGGTGGCCGAGAGTTACCCTGAACTCAAGGCCGACGCCTCCATGCAGTCGCTGTCCGAAGAGATCACCAGCACCGAAAACCGCCTGGGGTTTGCACGTCAGGCCTACAACGACCAGGCGCTGGAGTTCAACGACGCGGCGGCGCAGTTCCCGGACCTCATCGTCGCGCGTCTGCTGGGTTTTGCGCCCGCGCCCATGCTGGCATCCACGCAGTCCGATGAAGAGCGCGCCGCGCCCCGGGTGAAGTTCTGACCCTTCCGCTTCCATTCGCATGAAGTTCTGGGATCACCAGCAAAACGCGCGCAGCGAGACGCGTCGCTTGCTGCTGGGTTTTGCCTTCGCTGTGGTCGTTCTGGTAGCGGCTGTGCACGCGGCCCTGGCGTTGGCCTGGTGGCTGATGGTGGCGGTGCTGCCCGTGCACTTGCCCTTTCCACAAGGTTTTCTGGCCGCCAATGTGGGTGTCTCGCTGATGCTGGTGCTGGGCGGCTGGTGGGTGGAGACGTCCAACTTGCGCGCAGGCGGTGTCAAGCTGGCGCAGCGTGTGGGCGCGCGCGAGTTGCGCCCGTCGCTGTCGCACGCCGAGCAGCGGCTGTCCAACATCGTGGACGAGCTGTGCATTGCCGCGCACATGCCGCGCCCGCAGATCATGGTCATGCCGCGCACCGATGCCGTCAATGCGTTCGCTGCCGGGTGGGACGAGAGCGACGCCGTCATTGCCGTGACGCAGGGTGCCCTGGACTACCTCACCCGCGAAGAGATGCAGGGCATGGTGGCGCACGAGCTGAGCCATCTGCATGAGGGCGACACCCGCCTGAAGATGCGCCTAGCGGGCATGGTGTTCGGGCTGGAGCTGGTCTACAACTTTGGCGACACGATGCGCGAGCGTCGGGGCCTGGCCTGGTGGTTCGGGTCGGCCATCATGGTGGCGGGCTTTGCGGGCTGGCTCACCGGCCGCATGCTCAAGGCCGCCGTATCGCGACAGCGCGAATACCTGGCCGACGCACGCGCGGTGCAATGGACCCGCAGCCGCGATGGCCTGGGTGGCGTACTGCGCAAGGTCATGGCCCAGCGTCGTGACACCCCGGCCGGGTATGCCGAGAACCCCGTCCACACCGGCTTGGCCCACCCGGCCGTGCAGCACATGCTGCTGGTGGACGTACCCGGCCGCAGCCGCATGGAGCGCTGGCTGGACACCCACCCCACGCTCGACGACCGCGTGCAGCGCGTGTATGGCCGCCGCATGCAGCCTTTGCCCGCCGTGCCCGTACATGCAGGGCATGAATCGGCGCGGCGTGACGAGGGTGGGGCGCCCGGCACCGTGTCGATCGCCTCGCTGGTAGACCCTTTTGCGCGCTTCATGTAGCCCGCTGCGAAGGCCGCAGTTTTTTCAGGAGACCCATGTCCATGTCACGCGACGCGAGATTTCAGGAACAAGCCCAGGCACTGGGCTACAGCTTTGAGGGCGAGATCAAGATTGGTGGCAACTATGTGCCGCTGGTGCGTGACGGCCACCACATCTACCTGAGCGGGCAGATCCCGCGCGTGGGCGACACGGTGGTGGTCACGGGCGCTGCCGGGGCGGTCGCCACGCTGGCCGATGCGCAAAAAGCAGCGAAGGTGTGTGTGATGCGGGCGCTGGCCTTGCTGCAGCGCTCGCTGGGTTCGCTCGATGCCGTGCAATCCATTTTGCGCATCACCGTGTACGTGCAGTCGGCGCTTGCCTTCACGCAGCAAAGCGAGGTGGCCGATGGTGCCTCCGAGGTGCTGTTTGCCGTGCTGGGCGAGGCTGGTGCCCACACCCGCACCTCGGTGGGTGTGCTGCAGTTGCCCAAGAACGCGACGGTGGAGGTGGACTTGATCGCGTCGGTGGCGCCATGACGACGCCTGCTGCTGTGCACCGAGGTAGTTGCCTGTGTGGTGGCGTGCGTTACGAGACCACGGCGCCATTGCAGGGTGCATCGCACTGCCACTGCTCGATGTGCCGCAAGGCGCATGGTGCGGCGTTTGGCAGCTATGGCAGCGTGTTGCGTGTGCACCATCGCTTCGTGTCTGGGCAAGGGCTGACGCGCACCTACCGGTCTTCGCCCCCGGTCACGCGCACGTTTTGCTCGGTGTGTGGCTCGCCCTTGCTGTGGCACAGCGAAGGCCCCTATACCGAGTGGGTGGCCGTGCCGCTGGGTACCTTGGACACCGCCTACGAGACCCCGCCCCAAAAGCACATCCATGTGGCCTCCAAAGCCGCATGGGTAGTGATCTGTGATGGTTTTCGGCAAGAGGCCGAAGGATAGATCGGTACCCCATGGCAGCACCGTTGAACTCTTACCCCCGTTTTAATGTTTTCGGCCGGATCGTCGAAGTGCGCCGCGAAGGTGCGCTGTGGCAGGCCTACCGCGTGGGCGCAGATGGCAAGCGCTCACCGTCGGGTTTTGTGATCCCCGACTTTGTCCAAGAGCATGAGCTGGCACAGTTTCTGGAAGACCTGTTTCACGAAAGCGCCTCGCCGCATAACGGCGACGTGTACCGCATCGAGTGAGTCGCTGCAAGGCGCACTGACCGCAGCACGAAGCACAAGTGTTGCGGCCACGTTGCCACGTCACACCGCTGTCAAACCTGGCCCAGACACTCGGTCCCTTGTTTCAATTCGGGACTGTTCATGTCTGAACGCACTCTGGGCTTTCTGATTTCTCCTTCGCATGTTTCACGCCGCATGGCTGCATGGGGCATGGTGGCACTGGCCGCGTCGCTGGCTGCCTGCGGCGGCAGCAGCGACAACGCCAGCAGCAACGCGGGCGCCACGGCCACGCTGGCCGTGCTGGAGACCACCGACCTGCACTTCAACGTGCGCAGCTACGACTACTTCAAGCTGGCCGAAGACAAAAGCTACGGCTTTGAGCGCACGGCCACGCTGGTGCGCGCGGCCCGCAAGGAGTTTGCCAACACGCTGCTGGTGGACAACGGCGACACCATCCAGGGCACTGCGCTGGCCGACTACGAGGCCAGCATCAGCCCTATCCCGTGCACGCAGCAGCTGTCCATGTACAAGGCCATGGGCGCGCTGGGCTTTGATGCGGGCACGTTGGGCAACCACGAGTTCAACTACGGCCTGCCCTTCCTGAACCAGGTGCTGGGCGGTGGGCTGGAGGTGGACGGCGTGGACCCCTCCAAGAAATGCGCTGGCGCTGGCTACCCCGCCGTGCTGGCCAACGTGTACAGCAATAAGACCAAGAAGCCGCTGGTGCAGCCCTACACGCTGCTGGAGCGCACGCTGGTGGCCAAGGGTACGGATGGCAAGGAAGTGAAGCTGCCGATCAAGATCGGCGTGATCGGCTTTACCACCCCCGGCATCATGAACTGGGACAAGCGCTACCTGGAAGGCAAGGTCTACACCGAAGGCGCCGTCGAATCCGCCAACAAGTACGTGCCCGAGCTGCGTGCCAAGGGGGCTGACATCGTGGTGGCCTTGTTGCACGGCGGTCTCGACAGTGCCGCCTACTCGGCCACCATGGAGAACCCCGGCCTGTACCTGTCGAAGGTGGCAGGTATCGACGCGATGGTGATGGGCCACCAGCATGGCGTGTTCCCCGACACGGCCGCTACGCCCAGCTTCAACCTGGCCGGCGTGGACCACAAGGCGGGCACCATCAACGGAGTGCCTGCCGTCATGGCCAGCTCCTGGGGCAAGGCCCTGGGTGTGGTGCAACTGGCGTTGCAATGGGACGGCAGCAAGTGGGTGGTCAACAAGTCCGCCAGCAAGAGCGAGCTGCGCAACATCCAGAACAAGAATGCCGCAGGCGCCACGGTGACCGTGGACGCCGACCCCGCCATCGCCCCGCTGATCGAGACCCAGCACCAGGCCGCGATCCAGTACGTGAAGACACCCATCGGCCAGACCGACTTCCGCATGAGCACGTTGTTTGCCGACGTGGGTGACCCCGGCGCGATCCAGATCGTGAACCAGGCCCAGCAGGCCTACGTGGCGGCTTACATCAAGGCCAGCCTGCCGCAGTATGCGCAGCTGCCGGTGCTGTCCGTGAGTGCGCCGTTCAAGAGCGGTTTCCAGGGCGGGGCCGACTACACCGACGTGGCGGTGGGCCCGCTGGCCATCAACAACGCGGCCGACCTGTACCTGTACCCCAACACCGTGTATGCGGTGAAGGTGAACGGCGCGGACATCAAGAACTGGCTCGAAGCCGCCGCCAAGCGCTTCAACCAGATCGACCCGGCCAAGACCACCGAGCAGCAGCTCATCAGCACCTTCCCTGGGTACAACTTCGACATGTTCACCACGGCGGACATGCAGTACGAGATCGACGTGACCCAGCCCGTGGGCAGCCGCATCAAGAACCTGACGTACCTGGGCAAGCCCATCGACGCGGCGCAGGAGTTCGTGATCGCCACCAATAACTACCGCGCGACCAGCGGCAAGAGCTTCATCGACAAGCTCGACGGCTCAGGCACCATCTGGGCTTCGCCCGACGCCAACCGCGACGTGGTGATCGACTACATCCGCAAGAACCCGGCAGTGACCCGCGCGGCCAACGGCGCTGCCAAGAGCTGGCGCTTTGCCAAGGCCACGGTGGCGGGTCCAGTGGTGTTCAGCTCGGGCGCCAATGCCCTCAGCGTGGCGCAGGCGGCCGGGTTGGGCAACGTGTCGCTGCTGGCGGCCGATGATGGCTCGGGCAAGGGCACGTCTAAGTACGGCGTGGATCTGTCCAAGTAGTCGTCCCCCTCCTGTTACGGAGGCCGTGGCGGTGCATGCGTTCGTAGCACCGCTACGGAGCAGCCTGCTGTAGGGCATCTGAAATGCTCTGCTTTTGATAGCTGCAAGCGCATATGGATGTAGCGCTTGCAGCTATTTTTATGAATTTTTGCGTAGAACGGGTTGCAGCAGCACCACGAGCGCCCCTGCGCCCCCATCCATGGGCCGCGCCTGTACGAAGGCCAGCACCTCGTTCTTCTGCACCAGCCAGCGTTGCACGCGGCCTTTGAGCACGGGGCTTTTGCCGGGCGAGCCCAACCCCTTGCCATGCACCACGCGCACGCAGCGCAGGCCCGTCTTGTGGGCATGACGGATGAAGTCGCCCAGCGCTTCGCGCGCCTCGTCCACGCGCAGGCCATGCAGGTCCAGCTGGCGCTGGATGCTCCAGTGGCCAGAGCGCAGGCGGCGGGTTACTTCCACACCAATGCCTGGGCGGCGAAAGCTCAACTGGTCGTCGGTGTCGAGCAGGGTACTCACGTCGAAGTCATCGCTGATGGATTCAAGCAGCACCCGTTCCTCGTCCAGCCAGTGCTGCACCGGCAGCGGCGGCGGCTGGTGGCGGCGCAGACGCGCCACATTCGGGTTGCGCAGTGGGGTGACGGGGCCCACGCTGCGGCTGAAGAGGTGGCGCTCGGCCTCGGCCCGGGCGGCGGCCTCGCGCCGGGCTTTGTCTTCGGCCTCGCGGCGCTCTTGGTCTTCGCGCAGGCGGCGGGCCACGGTGGCCAGGTCCTGCAGTTGGGTGATGCGTTCGCCCGCGCGGCGCGGGCGAACGCATCACCCAACTGCAGGACCTGGCC
>NZ_QAIM01000129.1:0-3321 GCF_003061035.1 Acidovorax sp. HMWF018 | reverse complement strand
AGGTGGAGGTGCTATCGCTGGACGACAAGTTCGACCCCAAGCTGACCCTGGACAACACCCGCATACTGATCGAACAAAAGGGCGTGATCGGCCTGTTCATGACCCGTGGAACGCCCCACACCCAGGGCATCATCCCGGTGCTGGAGCAGCATGGCGTGCCGCTGGTGGGTCCGTCCACCGGGGCGATTGCGCTGCACCAGCCGGTGAGCAAATACGTGTTCAACGTGCGGGCGCCCTACCAGCGCGAGGTGACCAAGGCCATTTCGCACCTGCACACGCTGGGCATCCAGCGCATTGGCGTGGTGCATGTGGACGACACGTTTGGCGCCGACGGGCTGGCTGGTGCACAGGCCGGGTTCAAGGCCAACAACATCGAGGCGCTGTTCATCGAAAAGTTTGACCGTGCCAAGCCCGACTACAGCGCCATCGCCCCGCGCGTGGCCGGCAAGCAGCCCCAGGCCGTGATCTTCATCGGCACCGGCGCGGCGGTGGTCGACGGCATCAAGGCCTTGCGCGCCGCGGGCGTTGCCGGACAGATCGTCACCCTGTCCAACAACGCGTCGGGCGGGTTTGTGAAGGCCCTGGGCGACCAGGCCCGGGGCGTGGTGGTGACGCAGGTGTTCCCGTCCGAGCGCTCGCTCAACTACCCGGTGATCAAGGAGGCCATCGATCTGGCCAAGGCCAAGAACATCGGCGACCTGACGCCCGCCATGCTGGAGGGCTTTGTGAGCGCCAAGGTGCTGGTGGAAGGCCTCAAGCGCGCGGGTGCCAAGCCCGACCGCGCCAAGCTGCATGCGGGGCTGGAGAGCATCCACAAGTGGGACGTGGGTGGGCTGGAGCTGAGCTACAGCCCCACCGACCACAGCGGACTGGACTTCTCCGACCTGTCCATCATCGGCACGGACGGCCGCTTCAAGCGCTGACGCGGCGCAAGCGCCCGCGCGTTACGACACGACAAAAAAAGGCCCTGCCAGCAGTCGCTGGCAGGGCCTTTTTCATGCCGGGCAATGTGCTTATTGCGCGCTTGCAGCCGATGCAGGGGCTGCAGCGGGTGCCGGCGCGGCGGCGGCTGCGGGTGCAGCTGCGCTGGCGGGTGCCTCGGGGGCGTGCACCGCATCGGCACCGTGCTTTTCTCCGCCCATGTCGGCCTTGTCGCCCGCCGTGATGATCACGTACATCGACAACGCAGCAAACAAGACGAAGCCAACAACAATCTTCCACATATCAATATCTCCTGGGATGGGTTTGTTCAATCAAGGGGCCTGGCTGACGCGCAAGGTTGTGGGTTGTACTGGTGCGCGACACAAGCCCCTTGATGGAACACAGGGCCCGACCCTTGCGGGGCGGGCCCTGTACACCGGTCAGTAACGATCAGTCGTTGGCGTAGATGTCCACGTCTTTGGTTTCCTTGATGAACAGGCCACCGATCACCACCGTGGCACCGGCGATGATGATGGGGTACCACAGGCCGTTGTACATGTTGCCGGTCTGGGCCACGATGGCAAACGCCGTGGTGGGCAGCAGGCCGCCGAACCAGCCGTTACCGATGTGGTACGGCAGGGACATGGACGTGTAGCGGATGCGGGTGGGGAACATTTCCACCAGCATTGCGGCGATGGGGCCGTACACCATGGTCACCAGCAGCACCAGGTAGGTCAGGATGATGGTGACCATCACCTTGTCGATGCGTGCAGGGTCAGCCTTGGTGGGGTAGCCAGCGGCCTTCAGGTCGTCGGCCACGAGCTTCTTGAACTCGGCGTCTTTCTTCTTGGCTTCGTCAGCGCTCAGGCCCTTGCTGGTGTACGAGGGGATTGCGGTTTCGCCAATCTTGATGCTCGCCACCGTACCGGCGGGAGCCACAGCGTTTTCATAGCTCACCGAAGCGCCAGCCAACACCTGCTTGGCGATGTCGCACGAGCTGGTGAACTTGGTGGTGCCGGTGGGGTTGAACTGGAACGAGCACTCTGCAGGGTCAGCGGTGATCACCACCTTGTTCTTGGCCTGGGCTTCAGCCAGGGCAGGGTTGGCCGCCTTGGTCAGTGCACCGAACACAGGGAAGTACGTCAGCGCGGCCAGCAGGCAGCCTGCCAGGATGATGGGCTTGCGGCCGATCTTGTCCGACAGCGAACCGAACACGATGAAGAACGGCGTACCAATCAGCAGCGACACGGCCACGAAAATGTTGGCGGTGGCGCCATCGACCTTCAGCGCTTGCGTCAGGAAGAACAGCGCATAGAACTGGCCCGAATACCACACCACGGCCTGGCCGGCGGTCAGGCCCACCAGTGCCAGGATCACGATCTTCAGGTTCTTCCACTGGCCGAAGGATTCGGTCAACGGTGCCTTGGAGGTCTTGCCCTCGGCCTTCATCTTCTGGAAGGCAGGCGATTCGTTCATCGACAGGCGGATCCAGACCGAAATGGCCAGCAGCAGGATCGACACGATGAACGGAACACGCCAGCCCCAATCACCAAAGGCTTCTTCGCCCAGCACGGTGCGGGTGCCCAGGATCACCATCAGCGACAGGAACAGGCCCAGCGTGGCGGTGGTCTGGATCCAGGCGGTGTAGGCGCCGCGCTTGCCGTGCGGTGCGTGCTCGGCCACATACGTGGCAGCACCGCCGTATTCACCGCCCAGTGCCAGGCCTTGCAGCAGGCGCAGGGCAATCAGGATGACGGGAGCGGCCACACCGATGGACGCGTAAGTCGGCAAGATGCCCACGATGAAGGTGGACAGGCCCATGATAAGGATGGTGACCAGGAACGTGTACTTGCGGCCGATCATGTCGCCCAGGCGGCCGAAGAAGATGGCGCCGAAGGGACGAACAATGAAGCCCGCCGCAAACGCCAGCAGCGCGAAGATGAACGCCGAACCAGCATCCAGACCGCTGAAGAACTGCTTGGCGATGATGGCTGCGAGCGAGCCGTACAGGTAAAAGTCGTACCACTCGAAAACGGTGCCGAGCGACGAGGCGAAGATGACCTTCCTCTCTTCGGGCGACATCGGCCGCGGTGCGGGATGAACAGTTGCCATGGTGTGTGTCTCCTATTGGTGTTACAGACCGCACTGCGGCGGGCTGCACGCATTCTTGGAGATGGCACTGACCACCCTCTGACGCGAAACCAACAAGAGCTTTCATCAAACTGACCGCTCTCTGACAACTTAGGGTGAAACCCGCAGCACCCCTTTCAGCATCCGGAAATTGCTCAGGGCTTGCCGGGTAAACCCGATGGGAGCTGGCTGACAGCGTCCCAGGCGGGGCCGTCGAACCAGGCGTCGCCATCGAGGTAGGCACGCAGCATGGGCAGGCCGTCCAGCCCC
>NZ_QAIM01000128.1:0-4663 GCF_003061035.1 Acidovorax sp. HMWF018 | reverse complement strand
CCAACTTCGACACGCAATTCCACCATGCCCGACGTCGCACCACGGTTGACCACCACATCGTTCATGGCTAAGGCTTCAAACACCACACGTTCATCGCGAACGACTGTTGCGTGCATCAAAGGCCGCTGGTCTTCTTCGTAGGCACCTCGCAGCATCGGTGGCAATGTGGTCTGATAGGTGTCGAAGGGAATGTCGGTGATGAAGCCGAGCCGGCCCTGGTTGATGCCGATCAGCGGCGTTCCGAAACGCGCCAAGCGTCGGCCAATGCCGAGCATCGTTCCATCCCCCCCCACCACCAGCCCCAAATCGCACCGTGCACCGATCTGGTCTACATTCAAGGAAGGGTAGTGTGTCAATCCAGTATTGCTGGCGGTCTCCGCTTCCAGCACCACCTCACATCCCTGGCGCTCCAAGAAATGCGCAATATCCTCCAAAGCCCGGCGAGAGCCATCACCGGGGGCGCCTGCAGCTGAAGTCTGGTACTTGCCTATAAGTGCGACATGGCGGAAATTGGACGTCATCGCGAAATTACATCATTAAAATCATTCCATGCTCGATGACCGTGCCAAGTTGTTGCTCAAAGCCCTGGTCGAGCGTTATATCGCTGATGGGCAGCCCGTAGGGTCGCGTACCCTTTCCCGCGCGTCCGGGTTGGATTTGTCGCCTGCCACGATACGAAACGTGATGGCGGACCTGGAAGAGCTGGGGCTGATTGCGAGTCCTCATACCTCCGCTGGCCGTATTCCCACAGCGCGTGGATACCGTTTGTTTGTGGACACGATGCTCACGGTGCAGCGGGAGTCTGTCATGCCGCCCCAGCTGGCACCTGAACAGCCGCAAAAAGTCATCGCCAACGCCGCACAGCTGTTGTCCAACCTCTCCCAGTTCGTTGGAGTGGTGATGGCACCTCGGCGTACCTCGGTATTTCGCCACATCGAGTTTCTTCGACTCTCCGAAAAGCGCTTCCTCGTGATCATCGTGTCGCCGGAAGGTGACGTACAGAATCGCGTGATCTTCACCGAGGTGGATCACTCCCAGTCGCAGCTGGTAGAGGCCTCCAACTTTCTGAATGCCCACTACGCGGGACTCGCAATGGAGCAGGTGCGAGAACGTTTGAAGTCCGAGGTCGATGTATTGCGCGGAGAGATCGCATCGCTTATGCAGGCGGCAGTCAACGTAGGCTCTGAGGCACTGTCCGAGGCGCAGGACGAGGTGGTGATTTCTGGAGAGCGCAACCTGCTGTCCGTCAGTGATTTCTCCAGCGACATGGGCAACCTGCGCAGGGCATTTGACTTGTTTGAGCAGAAGACACAAATCCTTCGCCTTCTGGACATCTCCAGCCAAGCGGAAGGGGTGCGCATCTACATCGGTGGCGAGAGCCAGGTTGTGCCCTTTGAAGAGCTTTCGATCGTCAGCTCCCCCTATGAGGTTGATGGCAAGGTGGTGGGGACTTTGGGCGTGATTGGTCCTACGCGCATGCCATACGACCGCATGATCCAGATTGTGGACATCACCTCCAAGCTGGTGTCCAACGCGCTCAGCCACCGCAAGTAAACCCCTACAATACGGCGCTTGCCCCGTTGTATAGCGCTGGAGCATGGCTGGGGGCGTTAGCTCAGTTGGTTAGAGCAGAGGACTCATAATCCTTTGGTCGTTGGTTCAAGTCCAACACGCCCTACCAGGATTGGTGCGCCTCAGAGCCCGAAAGGGTTCTGGGGTGTTTCTACATTTGCGGTTGAATTTCTACAATTCGGGCGCTTACCGCTCATCTGTTCTGCTTCAGTGCCTTGCGGAATTGGGCCCTAATGCCGTTGTCCATGGCTCGGTACTCTGCCCCGCATCGTTGCGCGCGAGCATCAGAGAGGGCTACGAAGCGCGTCAAATCCCTTGCTGCTTCTGGGCTGAGCCCGTGCACCCAGCATGCGAAATTCAGCGCACGTTGTCCCTGGAGTGAGTGCTCATCAGACAACAGGTGCGAGAGCGTTTCAGGTGGCAATTCGTTCAGGCGCTGGGACGATGCCAGCTCCTTGAAGTACCAAATTGCCGGAACGAATGCGGCAACCCCGATATCGTTGATGTAGTTCAGTGAGGCCCAGATCGCGAATTGGTCTGCTACGTCTTCCTCACGCCCGGTGATTGCCACCTGGTTGATGTCAATGACGGCGTGGCTCAACTCATGGAGATAGACGACCCACAGAATGCTGGTGAGCCATTGCGCGAGGAACTGCGGTGATTGCTGGGCGAAAAATTCTTTGCGCTCCGTCATCAGCCCCGCCACGTGCTTGACGAACTCGGTGCAAATCACTACCGCGCGGCTAGCGGGCTTGTAGAAGGCGTTTGGAGTTCCGCACTCTTGAAAGCCGATGGCCAAGTTGTGGCGAAGTCTGAGACGGCTCTGGGTGAAAGAGGCCATTCGCTCTGCCAGATTGGCGCCCTGCACAAGCGCGATGAGCTGCCTTGATTCTTCGCTTGATGGATTGCCATAAAAGGGAATCGGCCGGCCGGACCAGAGCAGGTGCTCAAGTGGCAGGGGCGCAGACTGAGGCCAAGCGGAGCACGTGCCAAGTGCAAGCACCAATGCAACGAGCAATCGCTTCATTCCCTGCCCCTCAATGAATTGAAACACCATGTTACCGCAGGGGCTGCACGCGGTCCCCTATGCGGGCTTTCACATAGTGCTCGGTCATACCCCGGTTCTTGTGCGCCAGCAGCTTCTGAGAGTGAGCAAGGTCGCCTGTATCGGTCGCAGCCTTCGCCCGAATGTCCCGAAACTGAAAATCCACCTTCGCCAGCGTGCGCGCCTTGTCAAAGCGTGAGCGCAGCGCTCCCTGGCTGAGTGGCTGGCCGTTCTCGTCCTGAATCAGAAACGCGCTGATGGCCTTCCTGGGCCGCTGGTTGATCCGTTCGATCACAGCCGCCAGCTCGCCCGTGATCTCGATGCCCAGACGTGCACCTGTCTTGTTCTGCACGATCCACAAGGCCCCATCCCGAATGTCGGTGCGCTTGATCTTGAGCACATCGGCGGGCCGCTGGCCGGTGAGCAGGGCTATGTCCATGGCATCCACCACAGTGCAATGCGCGTTGGCCCGCACGCGGTCGAATTCCTCGTCGGTGACATAGCGCGAGCGCCCCGTTTCTTTGAAGCCCTTCACGCCCTGGCAGGGGTTCTGCGCGGTGGTGAAACCCCACTCCCTGGCCTTGTTGAAGATGTGCGAGAACAGGGCCTTCTCGCGGTTGGCGCGTACCTTTGCCACCTGGCCGCGTAGGTCCATGTACTGGCGGATGTGCATGGGGGCGATGGCTTCGATGGGCATGTGCCCGAACACGCGCAGCAGGTTAGCGAGTTCCTTGTCGTTGTCTCGCCGGGTCTGCACGCTCTTGGTGGGGAACACCTCACGCACGTACCGCCTGGCCACCACCGAGAAAAGCCGTGTGGATTCATCCTCTCGCACCCCTTCACGCTGGGCCCACAGCCGCAGGGCTTCTGCGCGGTCGTTGGAGAGCTTGGTCCACACGCGGGGCAGGGTGCCGCTGACGTGATACCAGACGTTGCCCTTACGGTGGAAGCGCGGTGGGTCGTCGAAATTGGACTGCCTACGACGCCCCATTACGCCCCCTGCAGTGCCCGGAAATTGGGCTGGTAGCTCTGTTCCTCGGGTGCTCCACAACCCAGCATCTTTTCGGCATATTTGCGCGCCACAATGGCCTGACGATTGCCGTTGATCTCGAAACGCCAGCCCTTGGTGCGTAGCCACTCCACTTGCCTTTTGGGGGTCTTAAACCCGGTGAGCGTGCTGAGTTCATCGGCGGTGAGAAAGAGCGGCGAGTCCACGGCGCCCCCTCAGCGGCCAGCAGCAGCGCGCGTGCGATCCAATGCCTGCATGGCCTGGGCGGCGCGAGCTGAGACCGGCGCGGGCGCTGCATCCCGAGTTGGCACTGAGGCATCGAGGGGCATCGGTGCAAAGGCGTCTGCATCGAACGATGGGGCCTGGCGGTGGCTGAGGTCTGGAAGTTCGTCAAAAAGTGGTTCATTGGCTGAGCCCGCATGCATGGCACGCAGCCCGGTAATGATGTCTTTGGCCTTCTGGTACTGCTCCTGCAGGATGCAAACCTGCCGGTACAACAGGCGGATTTCGTTCACCTGTTCGGTGAATATCTGAGAACGCCCCCAACGCGATTCCCAAAAGAGAGCCAGGACTGCGGCACGAGGGGCGCGACCGGCGGAGAGCCAGTGCCACACCGTGCGCTCTGAAACGCCCAGGTACTTGTAAACCTTCTTGGGGCCGCCCAGCTCGTCAATGAACATGCGCAGCAGCTCGGGACCGTAGATATCGCGTGGAGCGTGGAAGAACATAGAAGCCTCGATTCATGGCCTCTGGCGGCCTACATGGGGTAAGCTGCCAGGGCCGATCACGGATAGGTTTTTGTTGTTCGGTGGGCGCTCATGTGTTGCTGCACGTGAGCGCTTTTTTCATTCCGACTCGGGCAGCTTGAATGGCTGCTGGAACTTGGCTTTCACCAGCGTCACAGTGGCTGTGCCATCTTTTCCCGGCCTGGTCTTGGTCGTGATGTCGTAGATGGCCGGGGCGCCGTAGTGCTTGATGTCGTTGAACACCTCGTCGCTGATGGCAACCTTCATCGGCTTGTCGCCTACCGCGTTGGG
>NZ_QAIM01000127.1:26104-29600 GCF_003061035.1 Acidovorax sp. HMWF018 | reverse complement strand
CGGGTTTGGCTGCCGGTGCGGGCTTGCTGGCAACCTTGGCAGGGGCTGGTGCAGGGCTGGCGAGCTTGGGGGCCGGTGTGGGGGCTGTGGCCACAGTGGCGGGCTTGGCAGGCAACTCGTGTTCCAGGATGAATGCGCGCACCTTGGGGTACACGATGTCGCGCCAGCGGCGGCCACTGAAGATACCGTAGTGGCCTGCGCCCTTGGCTTCCAGGTGGCGTTGCTCCTTGCGCACGATGCCGCTGCACAGGTCGTGGGCCGCTTCAGTCTGGCCCGAGCCAGAGATGTCGTCCAGCTCGCCTTCCACCGTGAAGAGGGCTGTGGTCTTGATGTCTTGCGGACGCACGCGCTCCAGCTTGCCGGCGGGTGAGCGCACATCCCAGGTGCCGTTCACCAGCTTGTAATCCTGGAACACGGTCTGGATGGTTTCGAGGTAGTAGTCCGCATCCATGTCCAGCACGGCGTTGTACTCGTCGTAGAACTTGCGGTGCGCCTCGGCACTTGCGTCGTCGCCCTTGATCAGGTCCTTGAAGTAATCGTAGTGGCTGGTCGCATGGCGGTCCGGGTTCATGGCCACAAAACCGGTGTACTGCAAAAAGCCCGGGTACACGCGGCGGCCCGCGCCGGGGAATTTCTCCGGCACGCGGTAGATCACGTTGTTCTCAAACCACTCATAGCTGCGGTTGGTCGCCAGATTGTTCACTGCCGTGGGCGACTTGCGAGCGTCGATGGGGCCACCCATCATGGTCATCGTCAGGGGCGTTTTCTCGCCGCGGCTGGCCATCAGCGACACGGCGGCCAGCACGGGCACCGTCGGTTGGCACACACTGATCACGTGGCAGTTGCCGTAGATGCCCTGCAGATGGCGGATGAAGTCCTGCACGTAGTTGACGTAGTCGTCGAGGTGGAACTCCCCCTCCGACAGCGGCACCAGGCGGGCGTTCTTCCAGTCGGTGATGTAGACCTTGTGGTCCTTGAGCATGGTGCGCACGGTGTCGCGCAGCAGCGTGGCGTAATGACCCGAGAGCGGTGCCACGATCAGCACCACGGGCTGGCCCTTGAGCTTGGTCAGCGTGGCAGGGTCGTCCGAAAAGCGCTTGAAGCGGCGCAGCTCGCAAAACGGCTTGTCGACCTCAATGCGTTCGTGGATAGCGACACCGATACCGTCCACGTCGACCGTGTGGATGTCGAAGGCGGGCTTTTCGTAGTCCTTGCCCAGGCGGTAGAGCAGGTCGTAACCGGCAGCCATGCGCTGTGCTGCTGAGGTCTGGCTCAGCGGCGAGACGGGGTTGCTGAACAACTTGGAAGCCGCCTGCGCAAAATCTGTGAAGGGCTCCATCAAGGAGCGCTGGGTTTCGTAGAGGTGGTACAGCATGGGGCGAAACTCCGTTTTGTTGCAGTGCAATATAGCAGCACTTGGTAACAAGCGCATGGAGTAAAACCACCAATGTCCAGTCGCCTATGCGACAAATTGACGTGGCCCCAGGGGCGGCGCGCCGGTTCGGCGACGAAGGCTGCGGATCTATCAAAAATGATAGCAACTCAGGCAATTAGCACTAGCGCTTGCGCCGATTTTCGCCTCAACCCTGCACTTTGGGCTCTGCGTTGTCGCTCAGCCAGGCCTCGAACGACTCGCGGGCCGAGTTGCGCAATGCGGGGCGGAACGCCGTCTTGTTACTCAGATACAGGCAGTGCCGGATCACCGTGTACGGGTTGAAGCTGCCCTGCGGGTTTTGCTCTTCAAAGTGCTGCTTGTAGCGTTTGACCACTCCGATCGTCTCGCGCATGAGACTGTTGAAGCGCGCACGTGTCATGCCGGCTGACCAGGCCTGGATGTCGTCCACAAACCCATCGACCTTGGACGGCTCGAATTCGAAGTCCTTGAAAAAATGCGTGGCGATCTTCAAGAACGTGAACGCGTTCAGTTCGCTGCTGGTGGCGGCTGCGCGGGTGGGCGCCTGCAAATCGGCGGCGACATCGGTTGCGGGTTCGGCGGTTTCGTCGGGGGCCTGCAGCAACTCGGCCGCCGTGGCATCGCGAATCTGGCGGAACTCGCGGTCGGCCAGCTCGAACAGGGCGGACAGCACGTTGATGCGCCGCTTGAGCTGGCCCGGGATGGATTTTTTGTACTTGATCTTATGGTCCAGCACGCTCCACGAGTCCTGGATGATGGTGCGCACCTGCAGCTCGAAGGGCCACTTGGCATAGGCCGCGTGCTCCGGCAGGTCGCGTTCGGCCACGCTCAGCCGCAGGTCCAGGTGCAGCCCTTTGTAGCCGAAGGACGCCTCGGTGCTTTCCACCGCCGAGACCTTGTCGGTCACGTCGATCACGGCGAAATGGGCGCGCACGATCTGGGCAATCTTCTCCAGCTCGTCTTCATACAGGCACACCACCCGCACGCCAATCAGGTCGGTGATGTAAGTCTCTATGTCGTAGGGGGTGTTGCTCTCTTCCAGCGCCGGACGGTATTTGCGCACGAACTTGCGCACGCATTCGTCCACATCCTTCACGCGGCCCTCCACCTTGGTGATGTCCACGCCGCCCGCCCGAGTTACCACCGCCGCCACCCGCGCGGTCAGAGCTGCGCAGGCGTCTTCCAGCGCAACCGCCTGCGCGGTGTACCAGCTGCGAAATTGGGATTCCTCCAGGTCGAAATCGAGCGATGCCATGCCAGGCCTTTGTGGTGGGTATTGTCAGGGTTGATACGGGAAGTGGGTGCGGGCGCATAGCCGTTGGCCCAGCGGTGCGAGCATAAACGGCATGTTGGGAGCCGGCATGTGCAGTTTGCGCGCAAATGCCCCTTTTCGGCGCAGGACAGATGCTCATAATGGGGCAGCACCGCCGGTGCATCGAAGTCACACCATCCACCATGACACCCCACCCAGCCCCCGACAACGATGACCTCGCCGCGCCAGGGCAGGCGGCATGGGTGTCTGAAGGGGTTGCGGGCACCAGCAACCACCGCTGGTTGCCCGTGGTGCTGCCCCCACTGATCGCGCTGCTGACCTTGGGGCTGACCTTCCTGTACTGGCAGAGTGAAGAAAAGAACACGAGGACCAAACGCGAGCAGAACTTTGAGGTGGCGGCCGACCAGATTGCCTACAACCTCAAGGACCGCATGGCGACCTACGAGGTGGTGTTGCGCGGCGTCAAGGGCTACTTTGAGGGGTCGGAGCGCATCGACCGCGAGGAGTTTCAGGCCTATGTGAGCGCGCTGCAGTTGCAGGCAACCCGTCCCGGGCTGCAGGGGGTGTCGCTGATTCTGCAGTTTCCTGGCAAGGCGCTCGCTGCCCATCTGGAGGACATGCGCCAGCGCGGTTTTGACCAATATGCAGTGCGCCCGCCCGGCGAGCGCGAGTGGCTGGCACCCATCACCCACATCGAGCCGCTGGAGGGCCCCAACCTCAAGGCGCTGGGACTGGATGTGTTGACCATTCCGCCTGCCAAGGAGGCGCTGGACCGGGCCCGTGACACCGGAGCGCTGGCGTTGTCCGGG
>NZ_QAIM01000127.1:5408-26088 GCF_003061035.1 Acidovorax sp. HMWF018 | reverse complement strand
CGCCGACATCGGCCTGCAGATCACCGACAGCACCCCGGGCGCGGGTGCGGCATCCCCCGGCACCGGACCAGGAGATGCCGGTGCCGTAGCGGGCGCGCTGCTGTTCAGCAACCTGAAGACACCGGCCCAGGGCGCTGGCGCTCCGGCGTTGCAGGCGCGGCGCGAGCTGGAGCTGGGCGGGCGCCGCTGGACCTTGCACATGGCCCCACTACCGGGCTTTGTGCAGCGCTTTCAGGACGATGGGCACCACCCGGTGGCGCTGTTGGGAACGGTGCTGAGCCTGATCCTTGCGTGGTTCACCTGGCTGCTGGCCACGGGGCGCGAGCGTGCGGTGGCACTGGCGCGCGACATGACGGCCGAACTGCGCGCCACCCGGGATGATCTGGAGAGCACGCTCAGCGCCATTCCTGATCTGTTGTTCGAACTGGGGCTGGACGGCTGCATCCACCACTACCGGTCGGCACGATCGGGAGAGCTGGCGGTGCCGCCAGAGATGTTTCTGGGCCGCCTGCTGCGCGATGTGGTCCCCCCCGAAGCCGCTGCCGGCTGCCATGCGGCGCTGCAAGCGGCCCACCAGACCGGGTACTCGTCAGGCCACCAGTTCCGGCTGGAGCTGGGCGGGGTGCCCCACTGGTTCGAGTTGTCGATTGCGCGCAAGGAGAGTGCTGCGCCTGGCGACGAACCCCGCTTCATTGCGCTGTCGCGCGACATCACCGAGCGCAAGCAGGCCGAGGCGCGCTCACACCAGCTGGCTTACTTTGACGCGCTCACCGGCCTGCCCAACCGGCGCATGCTGCTGGACCGCATGGAACATGCGCTGGCCAACGCTCTGAAGGCCGCCCAGGTGGGGGCGGTGCTCTACATCGACCTGGACAACTTCAAGCAGATCAACGATGCACGGGGCCACACGGTGGGCGACATGCTGCTCATGCAGGTGGCCCAGCGGCTCACGCAGCTGCAACGCCCGGGCGACACCGTGGCGCGCCTGGGCGGCGACGAGTTTGTGGTGCTGGTCCACAACGTGGCGTCGGACATGGAGTCCGCCGGGCGCGCTGCGCTGCTGGTGGCCGAAGAAATGCGCACAGCACTGGAAGCGCCTTACACCATCGACACCCACCTCTACAGCACCACCGGCAGCATCGGCATCACGCTTTTCCCCAAGCGGGGCGAGGGTGTGGAAGACCTTCTGCGGGAGGCCGACACGGCCATGTACCGTGCCAAGGACCTGGGTCGCAACCGCATCCGCTTTTACGAAGCCGCGATGCAGGCCGACGTGCAGGAGCGCCTGGCGCTGGAGCAGGACCTGAAAAAAGCGCAAACCCTGGGCCAGTTGGCCGCCTTTGTGCAAAACCAGGTGGACGCTGCGGGCAACGTCGTGGGCGGCGAGCTGCTGATGCGCTGGGACCACCCCGTGCGCGGCAACGTCCCGCCCAGCCGCTTCATCCCCATCGCCGAGGCCTCGGGCCTCATCCTGCGCATGGGCGACTGGATGATCCAGCAGGCCTGTGAGACCCTGGCACGCTTGCAGGTGGCAGGGCACGCGCTATCGCTGTCCGTCAACGTGAGCGAGCGGCAGTTCCGCCAGGACGACTTTGTGGAGCGCGTGCGCCACATCTTGGCCCACACCGGCGCCAACCCGGCCCACCTGATCCTGGAGGTGACCGAAAGCCTGCTCATCGAAGACCTGGATGACACCATCGCCCGCATGACCGAGATCGTGCAGCTGGGCGTGCGCTTCTCCATCGACGACTTTGGCACCGGCTATTCGAGCCTGGCCTACCTCAAGCGGCTCCCGCTCTACGAGCTCAAGATCGACAAGAGCTTTGTGGACGACACGCCCGACGACCCCAATGACACGGCCATCGTGCAGTCCATCATCTCGGTGGCCCGCCATCTCAACCTGCGCGTGGTGGCCGAGGGGGTGGAGACACGCGCACAGGCCGACTTTCTGGTCGAAAGCCAGTGCGAGTGCCTGCAGGGCTACCTCTTCGGACGGCCCGAGCCGCTGGCGGCCTGGGTGGGACGGCTGACTAAGTAGTCACGGAGTCCAGTGTTGCGGGCTCAGCGCTGGGCTCCGACGCTCCACTGGCATACGCCTGCATCGCCAGCGCATGCACTTCCCGCGCGGGGCGGTCCTTGAGCAGATGGTTGCTCCACACCTGGCGCCAGATACGGGCGCCGGGCAGGCTGTGGCGCAGGCCCAGCATGTGGCGGGCGATGTGGGGCCAGGGGGTGCCGTGCTGTGCGGCCTCGCGCTCCATGTATTCCACCATCGCCAGCTCCACTTCCTCGCGGGTCAGGGGGCAGGGGGCGCCGCCGTAGTAGAGCTGGTCCCAGCGCGCCAACCACCAGGGGTTGTGGTACGCCTCGCGGCCGATCATCACGCCGTCCAGGTGTTGCAGCTGCTCCTGCACCACCGCGTCGGCGGTGATACCGCCGTTGATGGCGATGGTGAACTGTGGAAACTCGGCCTTGAGGCGGTGGACCACCTCGTAGCGCAGCGGCGGGATGTCGCGGGTTTCCTTGGGGGAGAGGCCCTGCAGCCACGCGTTGCGCGCATGCACGATGAACACGGTGCACCCGGCCTCGGCCACTGTGCCGACGAAGTCGCGCACAAAGCCGTAGTCCTCCACCTTGTCGATGCCGATGCGGTGCTTGACGGTGACGGGCACGCTAACCAAGTCCTTCATGGCCTTGACGCCGTCGGCCACCAGCTGGGGGGCTTTCATCAGGCTGGCGCCAAAGGCACCGCGCTGCACGCGGTCGCTGGGGCAACCGCAGTTCAGGTTGATTTCGTCGTAGCCCCATTCCTCACCCAGCCTGGCGGCCTGGGCGAGCTTTTCGGGCTCGTTGCCGCCCAGCTGCAGGGCCACGGGGTGCTCTTCGGCGTTGAAGCGCAGGTGGCGCTCGGTGCCGCCATACAGGATGCCGCCCGCGTTCACCATCTCGGTGTACAGCAGGGTCTGGCGCGTCAGCAGCCGGTGAAAGTAACGGCAGTGGCGGTCAGTCCAGTCCATCATGGGGGCGACGGACATGCGCCAGGGGCTCAGGGTGGTTTCCACAGGCAAACAGCGAAGGCGGGGAGGGGAATGTTCTGCAGCAGAACGCCCCTCTGGTCGGGGGGCGCTGCGGGGCTGCAGGTGCAAAACCCGCATTATCCCACTGGCTGCGTGAGGGGCGCCAGCGGAGGGTTTTGGGTCAGAACGGGCGCAGGTGCTAGTGCCGATTGTTCTGGGTGCTATCAATAGAGGAGTGTTGGAGGGGCGGTTGTCGGCCCGCAGGGGGCTCGTGCCCGGTCGCCAGCGCATTCACACTCGTTCTATCCCAGGTCCTGCAACCCGTATTTCCGCACGATCGCGGCCCGCTGGCGCGGGTCGATGTTGATGTGGGCGGCGTCGCGCCCCACCTGGGCCAGCAGGCGCGGGTCCATCACGCGGCGCCACAGGGGCGGCACATAGGCCAGCGTGAACATGCCGAAGTAGCCGATGGGCAGCTGCGGCACATCGTCAAAGTGCCGCAGAGACTGGTAGCGGCGCAGCGGATGCGCGTGGTGGTCAGAGTGCCGCTGCAGATGGAACAGGGCCCAGTTGGAGAACACGTGGTTGCTGTTCCACGAGTGCTGGGGGCGGCAGGGTTCGTAGCGGCCGCTGGCGTCCTTGCGGCGCAGCAGCCCGTAGTGCTCGACATAGTTGGCCGAGGTGAGCTGAAAGTTGGCCCAGAAAGACGCCACCAGTAAAAACGGCAGGATGACCACGCCCAGCCAGAGTGCCAGCCCCGCCCACAGCAGCGCCGTGATGAGCGCTGGCTGCAGGATCTCGTTGTGCCACGACAGCAACGGCAGGTGCTGGCGGGCCAGGCTGTCTTTTTCCAGCGCCCAGGCGCGGCGTGCGGCGCCGGGCATCTCGCGCAGCACAAAGCGGTAGATGGACTCGCCCATGCGCGACGAGGCCGGGTCGGCCGGGGTGGCCACGTCGCGGTGGTGGCCCCGGTTGTGTTCGATGAAGAAGTGCCCGTAGGCGGTGGGCGCCAGCACCAGCTTGGCCAGCCAGCGCTCCAGCGGCGTGTTCTTGTGGCACAGCTCGTGCCCTAGATTGATGCAGAACCCGCCCACCGTGCCCGTGGTCAGCACCATCGCCAGCACGCCATGCCAGGGCAGGGGCTGCGTGGCCACCCACCAGGCGCTGAAGATGAAGGCCGCCCAAAGCACCGGCACCAGCAGGAAGGTGATGCGGCGGTAGTAGCGGTCGTCTTCGAGCGCAGGCACAGCGGATTCGGGCGGGTTGCTCTGGTCCACGCCCAGCATCCCGTCGAGCAACGGGGCGACGAGGTAGAAAAACGCCACCGGCGCCCACAGCACCAGCGGTTCGCCGGTCCATGCCATCAGTGCCGGGCCTACGCCGACAGTGCAGGGCACCACCAGGGACAGCAGCCATGCGTACCGCTTGCGGTCGCGGTAGGGCGGGGTGGTGGGCAATAGGGTTGGCAGCATGGGGCGGCAGCGACAACGCGGACCTGCTGGTGGCGCATTCTGGACCGGTGGAGATCCAACGCCAGTTTTATTTGGCATGGCGCCTTTGCTCCGGCAATTGAAGCAAAAATGGCTGGTAGCGCTAGTGATGTTTGCCCTGAGTGCTATGAAATTGGGAGTAATCTGCAGGGGCGCATGCAAGCGGCGGCGGCTCCACTTTGCCTTGCGTCAAGGTGGGACATTGGCACGATCAGCGATACTCGCGGCGCTCTCGATGCCTGTGGAGCCAAGCGCCCACTGCCTGGGTCAGCGCCCCGGGCTCCGTTCTGTCACCCCTTTTCCCATGCACCACACCATTTTTGACACGCCGGTTGTCAACACGCTCCTGCGCGCTTTTTCCCGCTTCACCCTGCGCATCACCGGCTGGAAGGTCGAGGGCGCCTTGCCAGACCATGCCGCCAAAAGCGTGCTGATCGCCGCACCCCACACCAGCAACTGGGACTTGCCGTACACGCTGATGCTGGCGTTCTCTCTGCGCCTGCGCGTGTACTGGATGGGCAAGCACAGCCTGTTCAAGGCGCCGTTTGGCGGGGTGATGCGCTGGCTGGGGGGCATCCCGGTGGACCGCAGCCAGGCCAACAACCTGGTCGCCAGCTCGGCCCAGGCCATGCGCGATGCTGACGGTCCCATGCAGCTCATCGTGCCGCCCGAGGGCACGCGGGGCAAGACGCGGCACTGGAAGACGGGTTTTTACTTCATCGCCCAGCAGGCGGGCGTGCCCATCGTGCTCGCGTTTGTGGACTATGGCCGCAAGGTCGGCGGCCTGGGCCCGGTGTTCGAGCCCACGGGGGATGTGGATCGTGACATGGCGCGCATCAAGGCGTTTTATGCGCCGATCCGGGGCAAGAACCCGACGCAGTTCGAGGCCTGATTCACTGGTTGTAAAAATAGCCACCATCGCTTGACAGATAAGCGCTGGTAGCTTCAGTATCCATAGCATTCAGCGTTTGATTTTGAGCGCGCTGGTGGCTATTGGCGCAGCGTCCCCGTCCCGAATCGCGCAGCGAGTCGAGAGAAGGGGGAAGCGGCGTAAGCCGCTCAGGGGGATGTCACCCTACCTGTCGTCGGTCGATCTTGCGGCTGAGCACGATGCTGGTTTGCGTCTGGTGCACGCCATCCAACTGGCCGACCTTGTCTAGCAGGGTGTCGAGCTGCTCGTGGCTGGCACAGCGCAAGAACACCAGGTAGTCAAACGGCCCGCTCACGGCCGACACCTCTTCAACCTCGGGCATGGCTTCCAGCGCGCGCAGCACGGCGGGTGCTGCCTTGGGCAGCACGCTGATGCTGCACCAGGCCCGCACGGTGGTGGCGTCAAGCCGTGTACCCAGCCGCACCCCGTAGCCAGCCACCACACCCGAACGCTCCAGCCGCGCGATGCGCGCCACCACGGTGGTGCGGGCCAGGCCAAGCTTGCGCGCCAGCGTGGCCGTGCCCTCGCGCGCATTGGCCCGCAGCAGGCTGAGCAGTTGCCGGTCGGTGTCATCCAGGGCCTGGGTCATGCACATTTCCTCAATAAGTCATAACGACCATCATATTCGCCGTTATGGCAAATCAAAGAACAGCTTTCGACGTTTTGAGCGCTACACATTGACAGCGCTGTTGCCTAACATCAAGGCATCCACTACACCTCTCCGCCATGTGCGGCGAGCACTACCGGGAGCACTGCCATGACCACCTTCGACATTTCCTCGCACTCCACCTCCCGCCGCCCCATCACCATCCTGGGGGCGGGCCACATCGGCTTTGCCATGGCGCTCTTGCTGCAGCGGTCGGGCGACTACGACATCCTGGTGGTGGACCGCGACCCGGTGCGGCTGGCCGAGGTGGCAACTCTGGGTATTTCCACCCGATTGACTACAGATGACGCGAGCCTGCAGGCCGCCATCGACGGCCGCTTCGCCGTGCTGAACGCATTGCCGTTCCATCGCGCCGTGCCCGTGGCCACGTTGTGTGCACACGCAGGCGTGCATTACTTTGACCTGACCGAGGACGTGGCCAGCACCCAGGCCATCCGCACCCTCGCCGCCAACGCCCGCAGCGTGCTCATGCCGCAATGTGGCCTCGCCCCGGGCTTCATCGGCATCGTGGGCAACGACCTGGCCCGGCGTTTTGACACGCTTCACACGCTGCGCATGCGCGTGGGGGCGCTGCCCCGCTACCCACAGGGTGCCCTGCGTTACAACCTGACCTGGAGTACCGAGGGCCTCATCAACGAGTACTGCAACCCCTGCGAAGCCATTGTGGACGGCGTGCGCACCACGGTGCCTGCGCTGGAGGGGCTGGAAACCTTTGCGCTGGACGGCGTGGAGTACGAGGCCTTCAACACCTCGGGTGGCCTGGGCACGCTGACGGAAACCTTGGCGGGCAAGGCGCGGCAGGTGGACTACCAGTCCATCCGCTACCCGGGCCACAACGCCATCCTGAAGCTGTTGCTCAACGACCTGCGCCTGCGCGACCGGCGCGATCTGCTCAAGGACATTCTGGAAACCGCCATTCCCACCACGGACCAGGACGTGATCGTGGTGTTTGCCACCGCATCAGGCCTCAAGGGCGGGCGGCTGGTGCAGGACTCGTACTCGGCCCGTATCGTGGGCACGCTGGTGGCCGGGCACACGCTGAGCGCCATCCAGCTCACCACGGCCGCAGGCATCTGCACGGCGCTGGACCTGGTGGCGCAAGGCAAGTTGCCGCAGCAGGGCTTTGTCGGGCAGGAGTCCGTAGCGCTTGCGGACTTTCTGGCCAACCGCTTTGGTTCCGCCTACGCCCGGGAGGGCGAGCTGGTGCTTTGAGGGAGCCTGGGCAAGCCGGGGTTCAGCGCCCCGGCTTCTGGTACATGCCCTCAATGGCCTCGGCAAAGTGCGCCATCAGGTTGTTGCGCTTGAGCTTGAGCGTGGGCGTCATGAAGGTGTTTTCAATCGTCCAAGGCGTGAGCGTCAGGTGCACCGTGCGCGGCACGGCATAGCGGGCAAAGTTGGCGGTGTTCTTTTCGATGCGCGCCAGCACAGCACGGTGCACGCTGGGGTGGTTCAGGCTGTCAGCGGCCTGGGGGTTCAGGCCCAGGTCGGCCGCCAGGCGCTGCCACTCGCCCGGATTCAGCACGGCCACACAGGCGATGAAGGGGCGGTTTTCGCCCACCACAAAGGCCTGCTCCAGCAGCGGGTCGGCCAGCAGGGCCAGTTCCAGGTCGCCTGGCGGGATCTTTTCGCCGGTGGATGTGACGATGATTTCCTTGATGCGGCCCTTGATGTGGATGCGGCCATTCACGATGTCGGCCTGGTCGCCGGTGCCCAGCCAGCCGTCGGTGCTCAGGATGCGTGCGGTGTCTTCGGGGCGCTTCCAGTAGCCCTTCATCACGATGGGGCCGCGCACCTGCAGCTCGTGGTTGTCGCCGATACGCACTTCCACGCCGGGCAGGGCCTTGCCCACGCAGGCGGGGTCGTTGTCGTCCAGTGCGTTGACCGACACCACCGGTGCGGTCTCGGTCATGCCGTAGCCCTGGATCAGCGGCAGCCCCAGACCCAGAAAACACTTCGCAATGGTGGGCGACAGCGGCGCGCCGCCGCTCACCGCCACGCGCACGCGGCCACCAAACTGGGCCAGCAGCGGCTTGGCCACCAGGGCCTGCAGCACGGGCCAGGGCAGGGCGGCCATCCAGCCTGGGGCCTGACTGCTGGCGTCCGGTGTGGGGGCAGCCAGCCCTTGGGCTGCACAAAACCGGGCCCAGCCCTTTTTCTGCGCGGCTTCGTACAGCCGCATCTTCCAGGGCGTGGGCGAGAGTTTTTCGAGCAGCTTGGCGTGGATGCGCTCGTAAATACGCGGCACCGACACCAGCACGGTGGGGCGTATGGTTTTCAGGTCTTCCGCCAGCTGGGCCACCGAGCGGGCATAGGCCACGCAACTGCCCGCCGCAATCGGCAGGTAGTAGCCGCCCGTGCGCTCAAAGGTGTGCGACAGCGGCAGGAACGATAGGAACACGTCCTCCACCGTGGGTGCAATGCGCTCCAGCACCGCCTTCACGTCGCTGACCACGTTGCGGTGGGTCAGCATCACGCCCTTGGGTTTGCCGGTGGTGCCGGAGGTGTAGACGATGGCCGCCAGGTCATCGGCCTGCGGGCCTGTGGCCGCGGTAGACGCGTCCGTTTGTGCTGCGCCCGTCAGCCATTGTGCGAGCGAGCCCACGGCCGGGCTGTCGCCCGACGCCGGGGTGGCCTTGAACGCGTCGTCGTCATCAGTGATCACCACGGCGCGCAGGGCCGGGAAGGGCGTGCCCACGGCGCGGATCTTTTCCCATTGCTCGGCCTGGCTCACGATCAGCATCGATGCCTCGCAGTCCCCCAGGATGTAGGCGATGCTGCCGGGGTTGTCGATGGCGTGCAGCGGCACAGGCACGCCGCCGACGGCCAGCGTGGCCTGGTCTGCGCACATGGCATTGAGGCCGTTGGGCAGCAAGATGGCCACGCGGGCCGCGGGCGGCAGCTGCATGGCGGCGAGGGCCTGGGCCCAGGCTTTCACGCGTTCTGCGGTCTGCGCCCACGTCAGGCTTTGCCAAGCCTTTCGGTTCGTGTCATATGCGCGAAAGGCGTCGGCCTGGGGAGTTTGGCCGACCCGGTAAGCCAGTAGTTGGGGCAGCGTGTGAACGTCGGAAATTCGGGTGGGGGCGGTGGCTGAGGTCATCTGACTGGTGCATGGTGCCCGCTGAGGGGCTTCAGTGGGGCGTCCGCATGCCGGAGCGCCTCACTGGGAGATTCTGGGCCCTGATCAGGGCAAACCCGAAGATGATAGCCAGCACAGGAGCTTGCGGCACCCATCCGGTGGCGTGCTTTGTGAGAAATGGTGCATTCCTAAAGATGGAATGCCGAGGCGGGCACTGCGTGCGGCCGCCACATGGCGCGTCGAGGGCTGCAGGCACCATGGGCACAATACGCGCCATTCCATAGCCACGCGAACGCCGCACCAGCAAACCCCATGGACCCTGTCACCATTTTTTTCATTGCCACCCTCATGATGCTGGCAAACGGTGGGGTTCTGGGCCTGATGCACAAGGACTTGCCGTTGCCAATGCGGCCCGCTGCGGCCAGCTGGCGCGTTGCCACACTGCTGTTTGCCGGTGGCTCCATCCTGTTTGCCGCGCAGGGGCTGAACCCGCCCGCCTACACCCTGGCCCTGGCCAATGCGCTGGTGATGTTCGGCTTCACGGGTTATCTGCGTGCATTGCGGCAGTTTTATGGCCTCAAGGACAAGCTGTGGATCATGGTGCCCGCCGCTCTTGGCACGGCGGCCGTGTTCTGGCTGACCTTGGGTACGGCTGACGTGGGCGGGCGCATTCTGACCGTGTCGGTGGTCTGGTCGGTGCTGATGGTGCACTGCATTGTGGTGCTGGTTTCGCAGGAGCGCCGCGACGGCGCCCGCAGCCGACGCGTGATGGCTGGCCTGTTCACGGCCGTTGCCTTGTTTGTGCTGTTCCGTGCGGGCTACTTCGTGTTGATGGGTGTGAACCCGGCCTTCAATGTGCTGGGGGCGGGAGCCTGGATGAACATTGCCACCCCTATGGTGGCCGCCACTTTGCCCGTGATTGGCACCACAGCGTTCTTGCTGATGTGCTCGGAGCGCATCCGCCGCCAGTGGGAGCGCGCAGCGTCCACCGACTACCTGACCGGCCTGCCCAACCGCCGCACGCTGGTGGAGATGGGGCTGCAGCGTTTTGAGCAGGCCCGCACCAGCCCGGCGTCCGGCGGGTTCGGGGTGGCGATTGTGGATATAGACCACTTCAAGCGCATCAACGACGAGCACGGCCACGAGATGGGCGATGTGGCCCTCAAGCATGTGGCGATGCGGCTGCGGTCGGCCTGCCGGGGGGCCGAGTTGCCGGCTCGGCAAGGTGGGGAGGAGTTTGTGGTGCTGTTCGACAACCTGCAGCTGCACGACGCCCCTGCCGCTGGCGAGCGGTTGCGCCAGGCCGTCGCCCAGGCGCCGTTCACGGCGGGTGACCTGGTGTTGCCGTTGACGGTGTCGATAGGCTTGGCGGTGCTTCGCGCTGACGACGCTCACTTTGATAGCTTGCTGCGCCGCGCAGATGAGGCGCTTTATGCGGCCAAGGCGGCCGGGCGTAACCGGGTGGAAGTCGCTCTCTGAAGGCCCGATCGATCCCGATGCCCACTAAGTCCGGTGTCTGGCTACCAGCCTGTTCCGGTGCCAAGAATCAGGTCGCCGCTTCCAGCCCCTGCGCAAAGTGCGCCTGCATAGCCTTGACCGTGGCCTTGGCGTCACGCGCCACCATCGCGGCCAGGATGGCACGGTGTTCGCTCAATGAATCTTCAATGCGCCCTTGCTTGAACAGCGAGTTGTGGCGGTTGAGCTTCATCACCTTGCGCAGATCCGCCACCATCTGGCTGCGCCAGCGGTTGTCGGCCATCTCCAGCAGGTGCATGTGAAAGCGTTCGTTGACGGCGAAGAATTTTTCGCGATCAGCCACAGCGGCTTCCAGCTCGGCGTGCAGGTCCTGCAGCGTTTTCAACTGCGCCTCGGTGGCGTGTTCGGCCACCACACCGGCGGCGTCGCTCTCGAGCAGGCTGAGCAGATGGTAAACATCGCGCAGGTCTTTTTCGCTCATCTCCGTCACATAGGCGCCACGGCGCACCTTCATCGTGACCAGGCCTTCAGCGGCCAGCACCTTCAGCGCCTCGCGCAGGGGGGTGCGGCTGATGCCGAATTCCTCGGCAATCTTGAGTTCGTCAATCCAGCTGCCCGGCTCCAGTTCGCGCCGGAAGATGCGCTGGCGCAATTGCTCGGCCACTTCTTCGTAGAGCGCGCGGGGAGTGAGGGTGAGGGCAGACATGGGGTGGATTGTAAGCTGGACGGAATATTTTGAATCAATAATTATGAATGATGTAAACTCGCCGCCACACCACTGCACCTGTGCGGTCACCGCCTGTGCGCTGTGTTGGACGCCCCAACGCCATCTTCGGAGTAGCTTTTGCCATGAGTGACAACCCCACCAACAACGCCCCAGAGTTCGCCGCGTCTTCGCTGGAAGCCTGGGCCAAGGCCGCAGCCAAGTCGGCGCCGGGGGGCGATGTCAGCGCCCTCAACTGGGTCACGCCCGATGGCATCACCGTCAAGCCGCTGTACACCGCCGAAGACACGGCCAGCCTGCCGTACGCCAACACGCTGCCCGGTTTTGAGCCCTACCTGCGCGGCCCCCAGGCCACCATGTATGCCGTGCGGCCCTGGACGATCCGCCAGTACGCAGGTTTTTCGACCGCCGAAGAATCCAATGCGTTCTACCGGAAGGCCCTGGCTGCGGGCGGGCAGGGCGTGAGTGTGGCGTTCGACCTGGCCACCCACCGGGGTTACGACAGCGACCACCCCCGCGTGACGGGCGATGTGGGCAAGGCCGGGGTGGCGATCGACTCGGTCGAGGACATGAAGATCCTGTTCGACCAGATCCCGCTCGACAAGGTGTCCGTGTCGATGACCATGAACGGCGCGGTGCTGCCCGTGCTGGCGGGCTATGTGGTGGCGGCAGAAGAGCAGGGCGTCTCGCAAGACAAGCTCTCCGGAACCATTCAGAACGACATTCTGAAAGAGTTCATGGTGCGCAACACCTACATCTACCCGCCCAAGCCGTCGATGAAGATCATTGGCGACATCATCGAGTACACGGCCAAGAATATGCCGAAGTTCAACTCGATATCGATCAGCGGTTACCACATGCAGGAAGCCGGGGCCAACCAGGCACTGGAGCTGGCCTTCACACTGGCCGATGGCAAGGAATATGTGAAGACTGCCATCGCCAAGGGCATGGACGTGGACGAGTTCGCTGGGCGCCTGTCGTTCTTCTGGGCGATTGGCATGAACTTCTACCTCGAAGTCGCCAAGATGCGCGCCGCGCGCCTGCTGTGGTGCCGCATCATGAAGGCCACGGGGGCCAAGAACCCCAAGAGCCTCATGCTGCGCACGCACTGCCAGACCTCGGGCTGGAGCCTCACCGAGCAGGACCCCTACAACAACGTGGTGCGTACCACCATCGAGGCCATGGCGGCCGTGTTTGGCGGCACCCAAAGCCTGCACACCAACAGCTTTGACGAAGCCATTGCGCTGCCCACCGAGTTCAGCGCCCGCATTGCGCGCAACACGCAGCTCATCATCCAGGAAGAGACCCACATCACCAACGTGATCGACCCCTGGGCCGGCAGCTACATGATGGAGAAGCTGACCCAGGACATGGCCGACGCGGCCTGGAAGATCATCGAAGAGGTCGAGGCCATGGGTGGCATGACCCAGGCCGTGGACAGCGGCTGGGCCAAGCTCAAGATCGAAGCTGCTGCCGCCGAGAAGCAGGCGCGCATCGACAGTGGCAAGGACGTGATCGTGGGCGTCAACAAGTACAAGCTGGCGAAGGAAGACCCGGTCGACATCCTGCAGATCGACAACATGAAGGTGCGCGACGGCCAGATCGCTCGCCTGCAAAAGATCCGTGCAACGCGCGATGCCGCCAAGGTGCAGGCAGCACTGGATGCGCTGACCGCCGCCGCAGAGAGTGGCGAGGGCAACCTGCTCGATTTGTCCATCCAGGCTGTGCGTCTGCGTGCCACCGTGGGCGAGATCAGCGATGCGCTGGAGAAGGTTTTTGGGCGCCACCGCGCCGATACACAAAAGGTGACCGGTGTGTACGCAGCTGCCTATGACTCGGCCGAAGGCTGGGACAAACTCAAGACCGAAATCAACGCCTTTGCCGAAGAACAAGGCCGCCGCCCCCGCGTGATGATCGCCAAACTGGGCCAGGACGGTCATGACCGGGGCGCCAAGGTAGTGGCCACCGCCTTTGCGGACCTGGGCTTTGACGTGGACATGGGCCCGCTGTTCCAGACCCCCGAGGAATGTGCCCGCCAGGCCATCGAAAACGACGTGCACGCCGTGGGCGTGAGCACGCTGGCTGCAGGCCACAAGACGCTGGTGCCCGCCATCATTCAGTCGCTCAAGGACCAGGGTGCGGACGACATCATCGTGTTTGTGGGCGGGGTGATCCCCGCGCAGGACTACGACTTCTTGTACGAGTCGGGCGTGAAGGGCGTGTACGGCCCCGGCACACCCATTCCCGCCAGCGCCAAGGATGTGCTGGAGCAGATTCGCAAGGCGGTGGCGTGACACCTGCGGCGCTTCTTGACGGGGTGGTGCAGGGCACGGCGGCGGTGCAACGCCGCGCCATGTCCAAAGCCATCACGCTGCTCGAATCAACGCGGGTGGACCATCGCGCCCAGGCCGACGAGCTGCTGACCCAGCTGCTCCCGCACACCGGCAAGGCCTTCCGCCTCGGCATCAGCGGCGTGCCCGGCGTAGGCAAATCCACCTTCATCGAAGCCTTGGGCCTGTACCTGATCGCCCAGGGCCACCGCGTGGCCGTGCTCACCATCGACCCCTCCAGCACCGTCTCGGGCGGCTCCATCCTGGGCGACAAGACGCGCATGGAACACCTGTCGGTGCACGAAAAGGCCTACATCCGCCCCAGCCCCTCCAGCGGCACACTGGGCGGCGTGGCCGAGAAGACCCGCGAAGCCATGCTGGTCTGCGAGGCCGCAGGCTACGACGTGGTGATCGTCGAGACCGTGGGCGTGGGCCAGAGCGAGATCGCGGTGGCGGGCATGACGGACATGTTTGTGCTGATGCAGCTGCCCAACGCGGGCGATGACCTGCAGGCCATCAAGAAGGGCGTGATGGAGATTGCCGATCTGGTGGTCATCAACAAGGCCGACATCGACAAGAACGCCGCAACACGGGCCGAGGCGCAGATCACGTCGAGCCTGCGCCTGCTCAGCCAGCACGGCAACCCCGAGAACGCTCACCACGACGAAACGCTGTGGCACCCGAAAGTCGTGCAAATCAGCGCGCTGCTGGGGCAGGGCGTAGACAGCTTCTGGGGCGCCGTCACGCAGTTCCGCCAACTGCAAACCGCCAACGGCCGCCTGGCCACGCGGCGCGAGAAGCAGGCGCTGTCCTGGATGTGGGAGCGCATCGACGCAGGCCTCAAGCTCGCGTTTCGCCAGCACCCGCAGGTGCGCGAGCTGCTGCCGCAAATGCAGGCCGATGTGGCAGCAGGGCGCATTGCGGCATCGACTGCAGCACGTAATTTGCTCCTAGCGCAATCCAATCAAGCGCAAGCAGCTATCAAATAAATAGTAGACACCAACCCATTCACCAAAGGACGACCATGCAAGACATCCTGGATCAACTGGAGAAAAAGCGTGCGCTGGCACGCCTGGGCGGCGGGCAAAAGCGCATCGATGCGCAGCACGCCAAGGGCAAGCTCACGGCGCGCGAGCGCATCGAGCTGCTGCTGGACGACGGCACGTTCGAAGAATGGGACATGTTTGTCGAGCACCGCTGCACCGACTTTGGCATGGAGGACAACAAGATCCCCGGCGACGGTGTGGTGACGGGCTACGGCATGATCAATGGCCGCCTGGTGTTCGTGTTCAGCCAGGATTTCACGGTGTTCGGCGGTGCACTCAGCGAAACCCACGCCGAGAAGATCTGCAAGGTGATGGACCAGGCGATGAAGGTCGGCGCACCGGTCATCGGCCTCAACGACTCCGGCGGCGCCCGCATCCAGGAAGGCGTCGCGTCCCTCGGTGGCTATGCCGACGTGTTCCAGAAGAACGTGCTGGCCAGCGGCGTGATTCCACAGATCAGCATGATCATGGGCCCCAGCGCCGGTGGCGCCGTGTACTCGCCCGCCATGACGGACTTCATCTTCATGGTCAAGGATTCGAGCTACATGTTCGTGACCGGCCCCGAGGTGGTCAAGACCGTGACCCACGAAGAAGTGACGGCCGAGGAACTGGGCGGCGCCGTGACGCACACCACCAAGAGCGGTGTGGCCGACATGGCGTTTGAGAACGACGTGGAGGCGCTGATGATGCTGCGCCGCCTATACAACTACCTGCCGCTCAACAACCGCGAAAAAGCCCCGGTGCGCCCCAGCAACGACCCGGCCGACCGCATGGACCTGAGCCTGGACACCCTGGTGCCCGAGAACCCCAACAAGCCCTACGACATGAAGGAGCTGATCCTCAAGACCGTGGACGACGGGGACTTCTTCGAGCTGCAGCCCGAGTACGCCAAGAACATCCTCATCGGCTTTGCCCGCATGGAAGGTCAGACCGTGGGCATTGTGGCCAACCAGCCGCTGGTGCTGGCCGGTTGCCTGGACATCAAGTCCAGCATCAAGGCCGCGCGCTTTGTGCGCTTCTGCGACGCGTTCAACATCCCAGTGGTCACGTTTGTGGACGTGCCTGGCTTCATGCCCGGCACCAGCCAGGAGTACGGCGGCATCATCAAGCACGGCGCCAAGCTGCTATACGCATACGCCGAGTGCACGGTGCCCAAGATCACCGTCATCACCCGCAAGGCCTACGGTGGCGCGTACGACGTGATGAGCTCCAAACACCTGCGCGGCGACGTGAACCTGGCCTGGCCCAACGCCGAGATTGCGGTGATGGGCGCCAAGGGCGCGGTGGAAATCATCTTCCGCGAAGACAAGAACGACCCCGTGAAGCTGGCCGCGCGCGAGGCCGAGTACAAGCAGCGTTTTGCCAATCCGTTTGTGGCCGGTGCACGCGGCTTTATCGACGACGTGATCCTGCCGCACGAGACACGCAAGCGCATCTGCCGGTCGCTGGTGATGCTGCGCGATAAGAAACTGGAAAACCCATGGCGCAAGCACGGCAACATTCCGCTGTGATCTGAGAGCTTGAGCATGGACACCGCTGATCTTCAGCCTCAAATTCGCGCCGATTGGCAGCCGCTGTCGCAGTTGGTGGTGCCAGGGCTTTGGCGCGGAACTGTGCTTCGAATTACGGCTGCTCAGTGGCCATACGAGCCAGTCGTTGATTTGATGTGTCTGGAGTCACGGGTCTCCGATTGCGGTTTGAGTTTGATTGTCTGTACAGGGCAAAAAGCTGGGCTCACGCTGATCGAACTTCCTCTGGAAGCGAAGTTTCAGCCTGACGCAAGCTCTTTGTCTGTTGAATGGCTCAGGGCGAATTGGGGACGATGGATCTATCCAGAATGCTCGGTGGAGCAAGTGCTGGTGATTCCTCAATACCCAAGCAATATGTGTATCAACCACCGCGAAGCCGCCGCTTCGCTGGATCTCCAAGTTGAGTAGGGCAAAGCAATGTTTACAAAAATTCTCATCGCCAACCGTGGCGAAATCGCCTGCCGCGTCATCGCTACTGCCCGCAAGATGGGCATCAAGACTGTGGCCGTCTACTCCGACGCCGACAAGGAAGCCCGCCACGTCAAGCTGGCCGACGAGGCCGTGCACATTGGTGCGGCGCCGAGCCGCGAGTCGTACCTGCTGGCCGACAAGATCATTGCGGCCTGCAAGCAGACCGGCGCGCAAGCGGTGCACCCCGGCTATGGCTTCCTGTCCGAGAACGAAGCCTTTGCCAAGCGCTGCGAAGACGAGGGCATTGCCTTCATCGGCCCCAAGGCGCATTCGATTGCGGCCATGGGCGACAAGATCGCGTCCAAGAAGCTGGCCAACGAGGCCAAGGTCAACACCATCCCTGGCTACAACGACGCCATCGCGGGCCCTGAGCAGGCGGTGGAGATCGCCAAGGGCATTGGCTACCCCGTGATGATCAAGGCCTCGGCCGGCGGCGGCGGCAAGGGTCTGCGCGTGGCGTTCAACGACAAGGAAGCGTTTGAAGGCTTTGCCAGCTGCCAGAACGAAGCCCGCAACAGCTTTGGCGACGACCGCATCTTCATCGAGAAGTTTGTGCAGGAGCCACGCCACATTGAGATCCAGGTGCTGGGCGATTCGCACGGCAACGTGATCTACCTGAACGAGCGCGAGTGCTCCATCCAGCGCCGCCATCAGAAGGTGATCGAAGAGGCGCCATCGCCCTTCATCAGCGACGCCACCCGCAAGGCCATGGGCGAGCAGGCGGTGCAACTGGCCAAGGCCGTGAAGTACCAGAGCGCGGGCACGGTGGAGTTCGTGGTTGGCAAGGACCAGGACTTCTACTTCCTGGAGATGAACACCCGCCTGCAGGTGGAGCACCCGGTGACGGAGTGCATCACCGGCCTCGACCTGGTGGAGCTGATGATCCGCGTGGCGGCGGGCGAGAAGCTGCCCCTCACGCAAGCCGATGTGAAGCGCGACGGCTGGGCCATTGAGTGCCGCATCAACGCCGAAGACCCGTTCCGCAATTTCCTGCCATCCACGGGTCGCCTGGTGCGTTTTCAGCCGCCGGAGGAGACCATGTTCCAGTCCGACACCAGCAAGAAGCTGGGCGTGCGGGTGGACACGGGCGTGTACGAGGGTGGCGAGATCCCCATGTACTACGACTCGATGATCGCCAAGCTCATCGTGCACGGCACGGACCGCAACGATGCCATTGCCAAGATGCGCGCGGCGCTGAACGGCTTTGTGATTCGCGGCATCAGCAGCAACATCCCGTTCCAGGCCGCGCTGCTGGCGCACCCCAAGTTCGTGACGGGCGACTTCAACACCGGCTTCATCGCCGAGAACTACGGCAAGGGCTTCCACGCCGAAGATGTGCCGCACAGCGACCCGCTGTTCCTGGTGGCGCTGGCCGCGTTCATGAACCGCCGCTACCGAGCACGCGCCTCCGGCATCAGCGGCCAACTGGCCGGGCATGAGGTGAAGGTGGGCGAGCAGTTTGTGGTGGTCACGCTGGGCGCCGAAGGGCAGAACCAGCACCACGAGGTGACGGTGTCCGACTTTGAAGACAAATCGGGCTCCAGCGCAATCAGCGTGGGCGGTAATAGCTATCAGATCAGTAGCACCGCCACGCTGGGCCAGATCCGCGTGCAAGGCGCATGCAACGGCCAGGGCTTCACGGCCCAGGTGGAGCGCGGCGTGGGCAAGAACCCGCTGGCGCTGCGCATTGCGCACAACGGCACGCAGATCGATGCGCTGGTGCTGTCGCCGCTGGGCGCGCGGCTGCACAAGCTGATGCCCTTCAAGGCGCCGCCAGATCTGTCCAAGTTCCTGCTCTCGCCCATGCCCGGCCTGCTGGTCGATGTGGCGGTGCAGCCGGGCCAGAAGGTGCAGGCTGGTGAAAAGCTGGCGGTGATCGAGGCCATGAAGATGGAGAACATCCTCTTCGCCGCGCAAGATGGCGTGGTGGGGAAGATCACGGCGGGCAAGGGTGAGTCGCTGGCGGTGGACCAGGTGATCCTGGAATTCCAGTGATCCCGCCAAGGGATTCTCTGCACGAATCTCGCTGGCCAAGTGAGCGCAGCGGATCGGGAGGGGCTGCAAGGCGCAAAACGCAGCAATAGCCGTAGCTATTGCGAGTATTTGCAACGCTGCAGACCGCCCGAGGCCGCTGATGCACACGGCGCGCTGATTCGTGCAGAGGATCCCAAGGGTCCCACAACCCATCCAGAGGGGCCTTGCGCCCCTTTTTTAGTCTTTTTGGCCACTAGCGCTAGAAGAATATGCGCTGGCAGCTATCAAATCAGGAGTAATCATGAGCACAACCCCACGCCCCTTCAAGGTCCTGGGTATCCAGCAGGTGGCCATTGGCGGCACCGACAAGCAGCGGATGAAGACGCTGTGGGTGGACATGCTGGGCCTCGAACAGACCGGCACTTTCCAGAGCGAGCGCGAGAACGTCGATGAAGACATCTTGGCCATGGGCAAAGGCGCCTTCAAGGTGGAGGTGGACATCATGCAGCCGCTGGACATCGACAAGAAGCCCGCCGTGCACACGACGCCGCTCAACCACATCGGCCTGTGGATCGATGACTTGCCCAAGGCGGTGGAATGGCTCACGGCCAAAGGCGTACGCTTTGCGCCCGGCGGTATACGCAAGGGGGCGGCGGGCTACGACATCACGTTTTTGCACCCTAAGAGCAATGACGAGTTTCCAATTGCGGGCGAAGGCGTGTTGATCGAACTTGTGCAGGCACCGGCGGACGTGATTGCCGCGCTGGGCTGAACCCTACCATCACAGCCCGCTGTCGCCCCCATGGTTTCGCTCCCGCGTACGTTGCTGGCCGGCGCCAAGGTGAGCGCCCTGCTGGTCCTCGCACTGGCAGGGCAGGGCGGTGGGGCTGCAGGTGGCACGGGTGCCTATCCGCTTGACTGGGGCCGGCCGGGAGAAACCCTGCAGTACCGGTCCTGCGGCTGCGCGGACCGCTGTTGGGTGGCGGAAGTGAAACACCAGCAGTCCCGCAAGACGCTGGCCTCCCTGCGATGTGACTGTGAGCGCCTGTTCGGTCGCGTCGGCAGTAGCGGCGCTGAGGTGGAGCACAGTCCGAGCTGTTCTGCCATCGACGACGCAGACAACAAGCCCCGCGCCATCCGCGAGGCGCTGGAGCAGATGCTGGGGCGCTGAACAGCGCGGCGTCCATGACCTGGGGCGTCATGGTCACCGGGCCCGGCGGGGGCTACAACGGCGGCACCTTGTCTTTGGTGTCGCCTGCCCATGCAAAAAATTGCTTCTCTGGCCTTGCTGCTCGCAGGTGCCATTCACCTGATTCCCTTGATCGGCGTGCTCGGCGCAGAGCACTTGGCCAGACTCTACGGCGTGGCCCCTTCCGATCCGAACACGCTCATCCTGCTGCGGCACCGCGCTGTGCTGTTCGGCATCGTGGGTGGGCTCTGCATGATGGCGGCGTTCAAGCCCGGCTACCAGTGGTTGGGCCTGTTCGTTGGCGCGGTCAGCACCCTTTCTTTCTTGCTGCTTGCATGGCTCACCGGCGGCTTCAATGCGCATTTGCAGCGCGTGGTGGTGGCTGATGGCCTGGCCCTGGCGTGCCTGGTGGCGGGCGCTGGGGCCTTGAGCTGGTCTGGCCGGGGTGCAACGAGCGGCTAACTTTCATGAACGTCGGAGCCTGCGAGGTGGCACGGGCTGAAAGATAGAAGCCAAAGCCGCCGGTTGTCAGCGCGTTGCTTTGGCGGTTTTGGTGGTGGTTTCAACATGCTCTCTAAAGTGGTCAACAGTCGGCTTTTTTACCGTTCTCGCACAGTGAGATGGCGACTGTTGAGCACGGGGAAATAGTGGCACCTTTTGTGACCATGTTGAGAGCAGTTGTGCCGAAATCTCCTTCAAAATCATGGTGATAGCGATGCAGGGCGGTGCTCCGGAAGACTCTGGAGTGGCGCCTTGTGTG
>NZ_QAIM01000127.1:0-5398 GCF_003061035.1 Acidovorax sp. HMWF018 | reverse complement strand
ATGCCTGGTGCTTGCAGCAGCAGGCTCTTGAAAGGACCCCACCCATGGCCAACGCAACCCTCTCCGCCCCGCAGCCCATCCAGGTCCATCGCCCCGTCTCTGCGCCGGTTGTGCAGGGAGAATGGTCGGTGGAGGCCATCCAGGCGCTGCTCGACAAGCCCCTGATGGACTTGCTGTTCGAGGCACAAACCGTGCATCGCCAGCATTGGCCTGCGGGCGACATCGAGCTGGCCACGCTGCTGTCGGTCAAGACCGGCGGCTGCCCAGAAAACTGCGGCTATTGCCCGCAGGCGGCTGAGTTCGACACCGGGGTAAAGGCCGACAAGCTCATGGAGGTGGACGAGGTGGTGCGCGCCGCCCAGGCCGCCAAGGACGCGGGCGCCACGCGCTTCTGCATGGGTGCCGCCTGGCGTGCGCCCAAAGACCGCGACATTGAAAAAGTCAGCGCCCTGATTGGCGCGGTGAAGGGCCTGGGCCTGCAGACCTGCGCCACGCTGGGCATGCTCGAATCTCACCAGGCGCAGGCGCTGAAAGACGCCGGGCTGGACTACTACAACCACAACCTGGACACCGCGCCCGAGTACTACACCGATGTGGTCAGCACCCGCGCCTACCAGGACCGGCTGGACACGCTGCAGCATGTGCGCAGCGCAGGCATCAGCGTGTGCTGCGGCGGCATCGTGGGCATGGGCGAAGCGCCCGTGCACCGTGCGGGCCTGATTGCGCAGCTGGCCAACCTGCAGCCGTACCCTGAGTCGGTGCCCATCAACAGCCTGGTGCGCGTGCCTGGAACGCCTTTGGCCGACAGCGAGCCCATCGACCCGTTCGACTTTGTGCGCGTGATTGCGGTGGCCCGCATCACCATGCCCAAGGCGCGCGTGCGCCTGTCGGCGGGGCGCCAGCAACTGGGTGACGCCGTGCAGGCGCTGTGCTTCATGGCCGGGGCCAATTCCATCTTTTATGGCGACAAGCTGCTGGTGACGGGCAACCCCGATGTGGAGGCCGATGTGCAACTACTGGCCAAGCTGGGGCTGAACGGCCACCGCACAACGACCACCACCCTCGACGGGCACAGCCACAGCGCTTGATGCCCCCCGACGCGGCGGCGTGCTTCTGCTGGAGCCCGCTGCGGCGCCACCGAATGCCGTGCCTCAGTGCTGCGCTACGGTAAGGCGCGGGACACAGCCATTCAGAGCGGCTCTTCGCGCGAGGTCAGTTCGATGCGCTCCATGGGCAGATCGGCGGCCAGGCGGTCCACCTGGGCCAGCCGTGCTGGCTCGGCATCGGCAAACTGCTGGGCAATGCGCCGGAACTCCTCGGACAGGGTCAGGAAGGCATCGACCATGTCGGGGTCGAAGTGGCTGCCCCGGCCGTCGCGAATGATCTCGACCGCCTGCTCGTGGGAGTACGCGGGCTTGTAGACGCGTTCGGAAATCAGTGCGTCGTACACGTCGGCCACGGCCATGAGCCGTGCAGACAGCGGGATGGTGTTGCCCACCAGGCCTTCGGGGTAGCCCGAGCCGTCCCATTTCTCCTGGTGGCTGTAGGCGATCTCCTTGGCATACCGGAAAAACGGGTTGTCCTGTGTGGTCCCCGTCTCGGCCGCGATGATGGCGTCGCGCCCCAGGGTGGTGTGCGTCTTCATGATCTCGAACTCTTCCGGCGTGAGCTTGCCGGGCTTGAGCAGGATGCGGTCGGGAATGCCCACCTTGCCGATGTCGTGCAGCGGGGCGGACTTGAAGATGGTCTCGATGGCGGCGTCGGTCAGCTCGTCCTTGAAGCGCGGGTGGTTTTGCAGGTGGCGGGCCAGCGCTTCCATGTAGTGCTGCGTGCGCCGGATGTGGTTGCCCGTTTCGTTGTCGCGCGTTTCAGCCAGCGAGGCCATGGCGCGGATCGTGGCGTCCTGCAGCTCGGCCATCGCCCGGGTGCGGTTGGCGACCTCTTGCTCCAGAAAGTGGTTGTGCTGGGCCAGGAAGTCGCGCGCGCGCTTGAGCTGCAGGTGGTTGCGCACCCGGGCCATCACGATGGCCGGGTTGATGGGTTTGGTGATGTAGTCCACCGCACCCAGTTCCAGGCCAATGCTTTCGTCATCGGCCGCGCTCATGGCGGTGAGGAAGATGACGGGGATGTCTTCGGTGTCGGGGTTGAATTGCAGGCGGCGCAGCACCTCGTAGCCATCCATGTCCGGCATCATGATGTCCAGCAGGATCAGGTCGGGCTTGCTGTCGCCCGCCACAATCTGCAGGGCGCGCTCGCCACTGGGCGCAAGCTTGACCTTGTAGTCGGTGCGCAGGAGGTCGCTCATCAGCGAGAGGTTGTCGGGCGTGTCGTCTACGACCAGCACCGTGCATTTGCCGCTGGGTGCGAATGGGCTATTCATGGACCGGGTCCTCCTTGTTGTCATTGTGCGCCTCGGGGGCCTGGCGCAGTATGGCCAGTGCCTCCACAAAGTCGTAGCTGTCCAGCGACCGCTTCATCTGGCCATATGCCGGCCCCAGCAGGGCCTGCAGGGTGGGCGTGGATTGCCTGAAGATTTCAATGGCGTCGGAATCGTCGTCGGACAGCAGTGCGTCAAGCTGCGCCACCAGCGCACGCGCAGAGGAGGCGTCGATCTGCAGGCCAGGCGCAGCGTCCGCGCCCGCAACCTCCTCTGCGGGCAGGGCCTGCTGCAGCGCCATGACCAGCGCCTGGCAAGCCGCTTCCACGGGCTCCAGCAGTGGCTCTGCCAGCTCGGGCGAGGCCTTCTGGGCGATGGCTTCTTCCGCACGCTGCGCCAGGGCTGCCAGTGCGGTGGCGCCGATGGTGCCGGACGTGCCTTTGAGCGTGTGCATGGCGCGCTGGGCCTCGTCGTGCAGCCCGGCAGCCAGGGCAGTACGGGTGGCTTGGACCGCCTGCGCTTGCCCCGCCACAAACTTGCGCAGCAGGCCTTCGTAGGCAGGCCGTTTGTCCAGCACGCGCCGCAGGCCGGCGGTCACGTCGAGCCCTGGGATGCGGCGCAGTGTGTCATCGGCGGGAAGCGCGGCTGTGGAGCGGGACGCTGTGTCGGAGTTGGAAGGGGCGCTAGCTGGCTGCCCCTGAGGGTCTCCGCCTTCGCGGTCAGCCTCGTCCGCACCTGTGGCTCGGGGTGCAATCCATTGCAGCAGGGCAGCAAACAGTTCGTCCGGGTCGATGGGTTTGGCCAGGTGGCCGTTCATACCCGCTTCCAGGCACAGGTCACGGTCGCGGCTCATGGCGTTGGCCGTCATGGCCACCACGGGCAGCTGGGCCCAGGACGGGTTCTGGCGCAGGTGCCTGGTGGCGGTCAGGCCGTCCATCACGGGCATTTGCATGTCCATCAGTACCAGGTCGTAGGGGGCTTGGGCGAGCATGTCCAGCGCCACCTGCCCGTTCTGGGCCACGTCCACCACCAGGCCAGCGCCGCTCAGCAGCTCGGCGCCCACCTGCTGGTTCAGGTCGTTGTCATCCACCAGCAGCACCCGTGCGCCAGCAATGGCGGAAAGGTGCGCAGCGCGCCGGGATGTTTGTGTGCCACGCCCGTCGGACGACCGGACCTGCCCGCCCAGCGCCTGCATGGCGGCATCAAAAAGTTGCGAGGGGCTGACGGGTTTGGACAGCATCAGCTGCAGCCCGGCGCGTTCCAGTTCGCTTTGCACATCGTCGCGGCCTGCTGCGGTCACGATGACCGTGAGTGGCGGGTGCTGCAGGCGGGCAAGTGCGCGGTGGGTGTCAAACCCGTCCATGCCGGGCATCTTCCAGTCCACGAATGCGATCTCGCAGGGGCGACCGGCCTGTTCGGCGGCGCGGGCCTGGGCCACCGCCTCCTCGCCGGAAGAGGCTGTGGTGACGGCAAAGCTCATGCGCGCCAGCATCTCGCCCAGGATATGCCGGGCCTGCTCGCTGTCGTCCACCACCAAGACATGCCGCCCGCGCAGGTCGGGGGTGGGCAGCAGGGGGGCATGGCTGGGGTTGCCCAGCCCCAGACGGGCGGTAAACCAGAAGGTGCTGCCCACCCCCGGCTGGCTTTGTACCCTCACTTCGCCGCCCATCAAGCCAGCCAGCTTCTTGGAGATGGCCAGCCCCAGCCCGGTGCCACCGTATTTGCGCGTAGTGGAGGTGTCGGCCTGTTCGAACGAGCGAAACAGCCGCGACTGCTGCTCAGAAGTCAGGCCGATGCCGGTGTCCTGCACCTCAAAGCGCAGCAGGACTCCGGTGTCGTCGCGCGAGGTTTCGGTGACTCGCACGATGATTTCGCCCTTGTCGGTGAATTTGACGGCGTTGTTGGCGTAGTTCACCAGGATCTGCCCCAGGCGCAACGGGTCGCCGCGCAGGTCGTCGGGCAGGGCCGGGTCCACATCGAACAGCAGCTCCAGACCCTTGTGCGCGCATTTGTCGCTGACCAGGTTGGCCACGTTGTCCAGCACGCCGCGCAGGTCAAAGTCCACGACCTCCACTTCGAGCTTGCCCGCCTCGATCTTGCTGAAGTCCAGGATGTCGTTGATCAGGCCGAGCAGATGCTGGCCGGAGCGCTGGATCTTTTCGACATAGTCGCGCTGGCGCGGTGTGAGGTCGGTGCCCAGGGCCAGGTGGCTCATGCCGATCACCGCGTTCATGGGGGTGCGGATCTCGTGGCTCATGTTGGCCAGGAAGTCCGACTTCATCTGCGAGGCGTCCTCCGCACGGGCGCGGGCAATCTCCAGCTCGTCCTCATGTTCGCGCAGGGCTGCGTTGACTTTTTGCAGCTCCACGGTGCGCTCGGCCACGCGCGCTTCCAGCACCTCCTCGTTGCGCTTGAGGGCATCGACCAGCTCGTTCTGCGCCGCCATGGCCTGGGCCGTCGCCTTTTCGCGCTGAAGGAACTGCCGCGCCATCGCAAAAGCGAGCAAGAACGTAAGCAGGGCCTGGAATGCAGTGAGCCCGGTGGTCAGCAAAGTCTGGTGTTTGACCTCGGCGTTGCGGGAGTCGCCCAGCAGGGCCGACACGCGCGACGCACTGAGCGACAGCTCTTGCACCGTTTCACGCAGGCCGTCCAACTCCGTGCGCAGGCGCCGCATGTTGGTCTGGCTGGAGAGTGCATCCACACTGGCGCCAAAGTAGCTGTCGCCCGCTGCCACAAACCGTTGCAGGGCGGCCAGCGCATTGCTGTAGATGGGCTCGTCCTGCATCAGCGTGCGCGAGGTGCCGCTTTCCAAGGCGCTGAATCGGCTCAGGAAAAGGTCATACCGCAGCTCCAGCCGGTCCATGGTGATGCTGGTGGGGTCCAGCTCGAACTGGTGCAGCGCATGGTCCAGCTTTTCATATTCCACATTGAGCTGCAAGAACGACCACAGCGCATTCACATCGCCGCGCCGCATAACGGCCTCCACGCTGCGGTACTGGCTGTACTGCACCGCCGCAATAG